>JAFLUE010000053.1 GCA_022508945.1 Oscillospiraceae bacterium | reverse complement strand
GTCGGGCTGCGGAAAGTCTACGACGCTGCGTATGGTCGCGGGTCTTGAGGATATTTCGGCGGGAAATCTGATAATAGACGGACGCGATGTTACGTCAAAGCCTCCGAAGGATCGCGATATCGCGATGGTTTTCCAGGACTACGCGCTGTATAATCATATGACGATCTACGAGAACATGGCGTTTTCGCTTGTACTTCGCAAGGAGAACAAGTACGAGATCCACCAGAAGGTACTTGCGGCTGCTGATATTCTCGACCTTACCGACCAGCTCAATAAAAAGCCCAATCAGCTTTCGGGCGGTCAGCGTCAGAGAGTTGCGATGGGACGTGCGATCGTTCGTACGCCGAAGGTGTTCCTTTTTGACGAGCCGCTTTCAAACCTTGACGCGAAGCTCCGCGGTTCAACGCGCCGTGAGATCTTGCTTTTGCATAAGCGCCTTAAGGCAACAATGCTTTATGTAACGCACGACCAGACCGAGGCGCTGACGCTTGCTGACAGGATCGTATGTATGTCTATGGGTCATGTTCAGCAGATAGGAACGCCGCTTGAGCTTTACTACACACCGGCAAACCTCTTTGTAGCAAGCTTTATCGGTCTTCCTCCGATCAACCTGTTTGATGTTGATATAAAGAACGGCGAGGCAATTTGCGATGACTTCTGTGTTGAGCTGACTGCCGAAGAGAAGACTATGCTCGGCCGTTATGAGGGAAGAAAGGTTGTTCTTGGCGTTCGTCCCGAGAATGTTGTTCAGGGCGGTAATATCAATGTTAATGTTTTCTCGAACGAAAACCTTGGTATGACTACTCTTGTTCACGGAAATGTCGGTAAACAGAAGATTACCTGTAAGTTCCGTGAGTGGAGCAACTTTAAAGCAGGCGATACGGTTGGCGTTTCCTTTACGAGAAAAATTTTCTTTGATAAGGATACGACCGACGCCATTACTTTGTAAGAAGGAGACGAGGACAAATGAGTCAAGATGTAGCAAAAACCAGACGAGGTTTTAAAGAATTTGTTCGTAAGTTTATTGTTTCACTGAAGAGAAGTCCTCAGAACATTTCGCTCATTGCGCTTGCAATAGCGTTTGCTGTGTATTCGCTAAACTTAACGTCAATTTCAAACACGACCGCAATTATTCAAGGTCCGAACATGGGACAGTGTGAGTTTGTCGCAATGCTTTTCTCCATTCTGGCGTTCGTAGTTTTCCTCAGGTCTTTCCCGAGGCGTCAGAAAGCAAATAAGGTTATGCTTGCGCTTTTGTTCCTTTTCCTTATACTGCTTATCGGAGTTGATATAGTATATATCATGCGAATTGACGCGGCTTTAACTCGTGCGGAAAGCCCCATTCCGGTTGTACTTCCGAACGCGGAAAATCCAAATGGCGTTAATGCGTTTATAGCTGTTGCGAAAAATATTGTTATGTTCCATATCATATTTGTTGCTATTTGTTTGGTCTTGGTTGCGGCTTTGCCTGTTTACAGTAAGCTCATCAGAAAGATCAATACATCCATTGAGGTTGAAGAGAACATGAATATGGGTACGATCGATATTTCGGGCGAGGAATAAATTAGTTTAATAATCAGATGAGAGCAGCATCAGCCATAGGCTGTTGTTGCTTTCATTGCAAAAGGGACCATTTTTTGATAGGATTTTGTATGGCGAAAAAAGAAAAAAATAAACGTGTAGAAAAAAATGCTTCAGACTACTATAAGCTCAAAACAGGCTCGGTCGATAAGCTTGTCAATCCATCGGAGGCGCCTGTTGTTCCCGAGTCTGAGATCAAAAAGTATAAGTCCGGCAGCGGTAAGTTCAAGATTCCCGACTGGTTAAAGGTCGTTTTTCTGAAGTTCTGGTTTGGCGGGGCGGTTTGCTTTTTCTTCTTCTGGGGACTGGCTCAATATATTCAAAATGAGTTTGATCTTATGGTCGTGATAGCTATTGGGTTGGGACTTGTGACAGATCTGCTGCTTAATCATATGCTTCACTTTATTGCGCCCGAGGAAGGGTATTACAATAAGTGGATGATGTTTCCGAGCAAGAAATTCTGGACAATTTTCCTCAACTGCATTTATGCGGGATTTATTCTTTTCTTTATAATGAACACCTACGATATTATAAACAGAATTATCAATTTCAGCATGGGAAACGAGGAGGCAGAAATATATTTGGGCGTAGAGCCTTTGCTGTTCGGCGTTTTCTATATGGGCTTTGATCTGCTGTTTATCGGCATTAGAAACACAATCGTTAAGATTGTCCGCGACGCGAACAAAAAAGCGTCAGGACTAAAGTAAATGACATTTTAGGAGTATCCGATGATTAACACATTATATGTTGGTTCTGTTTCGGCGTGTTTTGAGTTTGAAAATACCTCGCCGTATTATGCACAGGGCGAGTATACCGTATCACTGAACGGTGAAAAGCAATTTTCCGCAAATACAAACGTTTTTTCTCTGTTTTCGCTGAAACCGGATACGGAGTATTCTGTTGAAGTAAGCGGCGAAGAGCCGATAAAATTCAAGACCAAGACCGAGACTTGCGCTATAAGCGTTAAGGACTTCGGAGCGGTCGGCGACGGAGTTCATGATGATACGATGAACATCCAGGCGGCAATAAACTGTCTGCCCGTGGGAGGAAGGCTTTTCTTCCCCGACGGCGTATACAGCACGGCTCCGCTTAATTTGAAGAGCCACATCACGCTCGATCTGGCGGAGGGGGCTACTATTCTCGGAACGACCGACGAAAGCAAGTATCCGATAGTTCCGGGAGCTGTAACAGATATTGTAACCGGCAAGGAGATACCCATCTGCGCGGTCGAGGGAAATGAAGTTCCTATGAACGAAAGCCTGATATTCGCGGAGTATGCCGATGACATCACCATTGTAGGAAAGGGTACGATCGACGGAAACGCTCAGAACGGTCAGTGGTGGGTCAATGTAAAGGACAGAGTTATCGGAAGACCGAACCTGTTGTTTTTAAACCGCTGCAACAATGTTGTTGTTCACGGAATAACGGGACAGAACGCGGCAATGTGGCAGCTTCACCCTTATTTTTGCAATGACGTAAGGTTCCTTGACCTTGCGATAAACGCGCCGAAGGACAGCCCGAACACCGACGCGTGCGATCCGGAGGCTTGTGATAATGTTGACATTATCGGCTGCCGTTTCAGCGTCGGAGACGACTGTATTGCGATAAAATCGGGCAAAATTGAGATAGCGCAAAAGTATGAGACCCCTGCGGACCACCACATGATACGCAACTGTATCATGCAGTTCGGTCATGGCGCGGTTACGCTCGGAAGCGAGATGGCGGGAGGCATTAAAAACCTTACCGTAAACCGCTGTATCTTCAACCACACCGACCGCGGACTTCGTATAAAAACGCGCCGCGGACGCGGAAGACTCGCGATAATTGACGGGGTTTTGTTTGAGAATATAATGATGGACGGAGTTCTTACTCCCATCGTAATAAATATGTGGTATAACTGCTGTGACCCCGACAGATATTCGGAGTACAATACGACCCGCGAGAAGCTCCCTGTTGATGAGAGAACACCGTATATGGGCAAGTTTACCTTCAAGGATATGGAATGTATAAACTGTCATGTCGCGGCGTGTTACTGTGACGGACTTCCCGAGATGCCTATAGAGGAGATCACCGTTGAGAACATAAAGTTCACCTATGACAGCGAGGCAAAGCCGGGTTATCCCTCGATGAGGAACAACAACGTTCTGCGCTGCAGAGAGGGAATGTATTTTGAAAACGTAAACAAGCTTACCGTAAGGAATATTGATATTACCGGAAACGATGGCGAGCCTATCACAGCTCTTAACGTCGGTACGCTTGTAAAGGAGTAATATCTGAGTAGAAAAATGAAAAAGCGCGCTGCTTTATTTTTGGCGGTATCTATGCTTTCAGCGGCTGCACTTGCAGGCTGTGACAAGGCTGAAAACGGCAGCGGCGGGGAAATTTTCGGCACGAACAGCGTCAATGGCACAAGCACCGACCTGTCCGACATCAAATCAAGCGAAAACGGAGAAAATAGTGATATGTACGATAAAATTGACAGATATATTGATAAGCTTCTTGAAGGCTCGAAGCCGGAAGCTCCGCTATGGAATATTGAAAGCATTCGTCAGGGGAAAACTCCCGCGTGGAACTATATTGACGGGTGTATGATAATTGCGCTTCTTGAGCTGAGCGAGATCAAGAAGGAAGCAAAGTACGCGGATTTTGCGGAGAAGTTTGTAGACTACTATGTTTTTGACGACGGAAGTATCCGAGGATATGAACTCGAAAAGTACAACCTCGACGATGTAAACGAGGGCAGAGTTCTGTTTGATCTGTATAAGACAACAGGAAAGGAAAAGTACAAAAAGGCTATTATGCTCCAGCATAAGCAGCTCGAGGAGCAGCCCCGCACGTCTACGGGAAATTTCTGGCATAAGAAAATTTACCCGAACCAGATCTGGCTTGACGGACTTTATATGGGTCAGGTGTTCAGCCTGAGATATCAGCAGGAGTTCGGCGGCAAGGACTATTCGGATGTAGTATCTCAGTTCAAGAACGTAAGAAAGCTGATGTTTGACGAAAACAAGAAGCTTTATTATCACGGCTGTGACTGCTCGAAAACAGCATTCTGGGCTGATCCGGAAACAGGACGCTCGAAGAGCTTCTGGCTTAGGTCGATCGGGTGGTTCTGTATTTCGCTTATAGACAACATCGGTTATATAGACGACGAAGCCGCTAAGGCGGAGCTTTCTGCGATCTTTAAGGAAGCTATCGAGGGTATATCTCAGTATGCCGACGAAGATACGGGAATGTACTATCAGGTTGTTGACGAGGGCGGAAGAGAGGGCAACTACCTCGAAACCAGCGGCAGCAGCATGATCGCATACGCGATGATGAAGGGAGCGAGGCTCGGGGTTCTTGACAAGAAGTACGGCGAGCTTGGCAAAAAGACATTTGACGGTATTTGTCAGAAATACCTCACGATAAAAGACAATGGTGACCTCAATTTGGGAGGCATCTGTCTTGTCGCGGGACTCGGACCCGAGGACAACAGGCGCCGCGACGGAACATATGAATATTACATCTCGGAGCCTGTGGTAGAAAACGACGCGAAGGGCGTTGCGCCTTTTGTGCTGTGCTATACGGAAGTTCTGAGGACAATTGGATAAAATAATGACAAAAATTAAGATAGCCTACTTGGGCGGCGGTTCTAAGGCATGGGCAAGAGTTTTTATGACCGATCTGGCGGTTGCAGACGGGCTTTGCGGAGAGATAGCGCTGTATGATATCGACGTTCCCGCGGCCGAGCTGAACAAAAGGATCGGCGAAGTGATAAACAGCTCGCCGAACGCCGCGTCAAAATGGGACTACAAGGTCTATACCGACATCGGCGAGGCGCTCGACGGAGCGGATTTTGTGGCAGCGTCCATTTTGCCGGGTACCTTCAACGAAATGGAAAGCGACGTTCACCTTCCCGAGCAGTACGGGATATACCAGTCGGTAGGCGATACTGTAGGTCCCGGCGGAGTTCTCAGGGCAATGAGAACAGTTCCTATCTACGAGGGCTTTGCGAGAGCAATCAAAGAGCATTGTCCCAATGCATGGGTAATAAACCTCACGAACCCCATGTCGATCTGCACGAAAACGCTGTTCGATGTTTTCCCCGAGATAAAAGCATTCGGCTGTTGTCACGAGGTCTTTCACGCGCAGGAGTTTTTGTGCTGTGTGGCGCACGAGATCTTAGGGGTCGAAAAGCCGACAAGGCACGATATTACTATTGACGCGTGCGGTGTGAATCATTTCACATGGATAACGGAGGCAAACTACAACGGGGTCGATATGCTTAAGCTCCTCCCCGAGTTTATTGATAAATTCTACGATAAGGGTTATTGTGAGCAGATAGGCTTTGGGCCGCAGGATTTCCGCGGCGATAATCCGTTTTTATACGGAAACAAGGTCAAGATGGATCTGTTCAAGCGTTTCGGAGTGCTTGCAGCCGCGGGCGACAGGCATCTCGTTGAGTTTATGGACAATTCGTGGTATTTGGACGACCCGTCCGATGCTGAAAAGTGGCTGTATCACCTCACTTCCGTTGACTACCGCAAGAAAGACCGCGAGGAGAAGATCGCGCAGTCAAAGCGCATAGCAAGCGGCGAGGAAGCGATTGAGGTCAAAAAGAGCGACGAAGAGGTCGTAGAGCTTATGAAGGCTATTCTTGGCATTATCCCGCCGAGGATTTCAAACGCGAATGTTGTAAATGTCGGGCAGATGCAGGATATGCCGCTTGGGGCGGTGGTCGAGACAAACTGCGCGTTTTCGCGCGACAGCGTAAAGCCTATTGTCGCAAAGCCGCTTCCGAAAAACGTAAGCGTGCTTGTCCGCAGAAACTGCGAGAACATCGAGAACACCTACTATGGTATCAAAAACCGCGATCTCGGGGCGATATTCGAGGCTTTCGCGAACCAGCCGCTTTGCTCAAATCTTTCAACGGACGAGGCAAGAGAGCTGTTTGCTAAAATGGTAAACGCGACAAGCGCGTATTTAAAGGACTTTTTTCCCATTGATAAGCTAAAATTATGTTAGACGCATTTTTGTTTGCGGCAAACGCGGTTTTGCCGATAGTTATGCTGATTGCGTTCGGGTATATTCTCAAACGCGCAGGGCTTTTGACAAAGGACTTTCTGAACGTCGGAAATAAGCTGACATTCAGGGTGTTGCTTCCCGTGATGCTGTTTTACAATGTATACAACGTAAGCAGCCTCGGGGATATAAATTTCGGCTTCGTGCTTTATGGTATACTGGCGGTTATCGTGATATTCTTTATAGGCATCGCGGTAATGTGCGTGTTTACAAAGGACAACGCAAAGCGCGGGTCGCTTATACAGTCGGTTTTTCGCTCAAACTACGCGATAATCGGACTGCCGCTGGCGGAGTCGCTTTTCGGAGCGAAGGGCGCTGCGGCGGCGGGAGTTATGAGCGCGTTCTGCGTACCGACGTTCAATGTTCTCGGAGTTATCGCGCTGTCGATCTTTAACGGAAACAATGAAAAGGGAAAGATCGACATTAAGAAAATCCTTAAAGGCATTGTTACAAACCCGCTTATAATCGGAACGGTCGCGGGCGTGGCGGCGCTCGGGATACGCGAGCTTCTGATAATGGGCGATATTTCGTTCAGGCTCAGGGATATCGAGTTTTTGTACGCGGCTATAGGAAATGTAAAGTCGATATGTACGCCGTTCGCGTTGATAGTCCTGGGCGGAAAATTTGAGTTTTCGGCGGTTTCGAGGCTTTGGAAGGAAATTGCCTTCGGAACGTTTGTAAGAACTGTCGCGGTTCCTGTTCTGGGGCTTGGGGGTGCGCTTGTTTTAAGAGCGACTATAATGCCCGAGCTTTCGGGAGAGCATTTTGCGACATATATGGGCGTTTTTGCGACGCCTGTCGCGGTCGCGAGCGCGATAATGGCAAAGGAAATGGGCGCGGACGACGAGCTTGCGGGACAGTTGGTTGTTTGGACGAGCCTTGTGAGCGCGGTGACGATCTTCATTTACACGACTGTTTTCAGGGCAATGGGAATTTTTTGACGTAATTTTTTGGGCGGCGAACGCTGACCATAAAATAAATTAAAATTAGCGGAGGATACAAATTATGATTTTAGACAAATTCAGCTTGGCAGGCAAGGTCGCTATTGTAACGGGAAGCGACACAGGTCTCGGACAGGGCTTCTCAAAGGCATTTGTTGAGGCAGGCGCGAAGGTTTTCGGCGTTTCCAATATGCCGAGTACAGCGACACAGGAGATGCTCGGCGAGGAAAAATTCCAGTTTATTCAGGCTGACCTCTCTACGCTCGAACCCATTGATACCATCATCAAAACCTGTCTTGAAAAATTCGGCAGGATCGATATTCTTGTAAACAACGCGGGCGTTATCAAGCGTGAAGACACCATCGATTTCTCGGTTGAGAGCTGGGATCTGGTTATGAACGTAAACCTGCGTACACTCTTCTTCCTTTCGCAGGCTGTTGCGAAGCAGTTTATGAAGCAGCCGAGAGAAGAGGGCAAGAGCAGAGGAAAAATCATTTCTGTTGCTTCCATGCTTTCTTATCAGGGCGGTATCCGCGTTCCTTCCTACACCGCTTCCAAGTCCGGCGTAAAGGGTATTACAATGACAATGGCTAACGAGTGGGCTGCTGAGGGAATCAACATCAACTGCATCGCTCCGGGATATATGGCTACAAACAACACAAAGGCTCTGCGCGCGGACGCTGACAGAAGCGAGGCTATCCTCGACAGAATCCCCGCGGGCAGATGGGGAACTCCCGACGACATCATGGGCGCGGGCGTATTCCTTGCTTCCGAGGCTTCGGATTATATAAACGGCTTTACGCTTGCTGTTGACGGCGGCTGGCTGGGACGCTGATCTAAAAATCGGCGGCTGAATTTTAATAATAATTCATTTGGAGGTTGTTTGAAATGGACAATAAGAAGTTTTTGGAACAGCTTGAGGGTACGGGTATCGTTCCCGTAATCAAGCTTGAAAACACAGATGACGCGGTAAATCTCGCAAAGGCGCTTTATGAGGGCGGTATCCGCTGTGCTGAGGTTACATTCCGTGCGGCAGGCGCAGACAAGGTAATAAAGGCGATGACTGAGGCGTATCCCGATATGCTCGTAGGCGCGGGAACAGTACTTACGATCGACCAGTGCGACAAGGCGATCGAGGCGGGCGCTAAGTTCTGCGTTGCTCCCGGTCTTAATCCGACAGTTGTTAAGCACTGTCTGGATAAGGGCGTTCCTTTTGCTCCGGGCGTTGCGAACAGCTCTCAGATCGAGCAGGCTCTCGAGCTTGGACTCGACTTTGTAAAGTTCTTCCCCGCAGAGCAGGCAGGCGGTCTGTCCTATATCAAGGCAGTTTCCGCTCCTTACTCAATGATGAAGTTTATGCCCACAGGCGGCGTAAATGAAAATAACCTCAACACATACCTTGGCTTCAAGAAGATCGTATGCTGCGGCGGATCGTGGATCGTTCCCGACAAGCTCGTAAAGGGTCAGAAGTGGGACGAGATCACGGCGCTCTGCAAGGCGGCTGTAAACAAGATGCTCGACTTCCAGCTCGTACACGTTGGTATAAACGCCGAGAACGAAGCTGACGCAAGCGCTATCACAGCTAAGTTCAGCGAGCTTTTCGGCTGGGAGCATAAGCCCGGAAACAGCGCTATCTTCGCGGGAAGCTATGTAGAGTGCAAAAAGGCCGAGAAGATCGGAACACACGGTCATATCGCGGTTGCTACAGGAAACGTTCGCAGAGCCGTATACCAGCTTGAGCAGAAGGGCGTTAAGTTCGATATGTCCACAGTAGCATATGACGAGGACGGCAGAATCAAGCTTATTTACCTCCAGGACGAGATCGGCGGCTTCAAGGTTCACCTTGTTGAAAAGAAGTAATTAAAAAACAGACTGCATTTAAAGTCAAAAACAACTGAATATTAGTGTGAGAATTTCAAAAAGCACGAAATTTTTCGCAGAAAAATTTCGTGCGGTTCTCACTTTGAGGAGGCTCCGCCTACGCAAAGTGATGAATTTTGAAATTCAAGTTAAAATAGATCGGCAAGAACAACGTAATATTAAAGTAAAGGGCTTTTTTGCAGACTGAGTAAAAATTAAAAAGGAGATTTTACCAATGGCTAAAGTTATCACAATGGGCGAGATCATGCTCCGCCTTTCCACCCCCAACAACGAGAAGTTCATCCAGGCTGACGAGTTTGACATCTGCTACGGCGGCGGCGAGGCTAACGTTGCGGTTTCTCTCGCAAACTATGGTCACGACGCTGAGTTTGTAACCGCGGTTCCCGACAACGAGATCGGCGAGTGTGCGGTTGCGGCTCTCCGTAAGTACGGCGTTGAAACAAAGCACATCGCCAAGTGCGGCGAAAGACTCGGCATCTACTTCCTCGAGAGCGGCTGCTCAATGCGTCCCTCGAAGGTCGTTTATGACAGAGCGCATTCTTCGATCTCTACAGCTTCGGCTTCCGATTTCGATTTCGACGCTATCTTCAAGGGCGCTGACTGGTTCCACTTTACGGGAATCACTCCCGCGGTTTCGGACTCCGCGGCTGTTCTTACCGAGGAAGCTCTTAAGGCTGCTAAGAAGCACGGCGTAAAGGTTTCCGTTGACCTCAACTTCCGCAAGAAGCTCTGGAGCAGCGAAAAGGCTCAGAAGGTAATGAAGAACCTTATGCAGTATGTTGATGTTTGCATCGGAAACGAAGAGGACGCGGAGCTGGTTCTCGGCTACAAGCCCGGAAACACCGACGTTACCTCGGGCGACCTTGAGCTTGCGGGCTACAAGTCGATCTTCGAGCAGATGGTTGCTGATTACAACTTCGAGTACTGCATTTCTTCGCTTCGTGTTTCTCACTCGGCTTCCGA
Source organism: Oscillospiraceae bacterium (assembly GCA_022508945.1). Classification (GTDB taxonomy): domain Bacteria; phylum Bacillota; class Clostridia; order Oscillospirales; family Ruminococcaceae; genus CAG-115. The sequence goes on along the minus strand of JAFLUE010000053.1, from coordinate 1,937 downwards.
CAACGGCTGGTCGGCTTGCATCTACAGCAGAGACGCAAAGGAGTTCTACCACTCGAAGGAATATTCTATCCACCCGATCGTTGACCGCGTAGGCGGCGGCGACTCGTTTGCGGGCGGCGTTATCTGCGGTCTTGTAGACGGCAAGGATTTCAAGTCCGCGCTCGAATACGGCGTGGCTGCTTCCGCTCTCAAGCACACTATCCCCGGCGACTTCAACCTCGTTTCACGCAAGGAAGTTGAAACTCTCGCGGGCGGCGACGCTTCGGGACGTGTTCAGAGATAATGAAAATGTTTATTCGCGCCCACGATCTGGGCGTTAAGGGCGAGGAAAACATCGCCGCGAAGCTCGATGAACTCGGGCTTTGCGGCGTGCAGCTCGTCGCGTATAAGTGCCTTGACGGAGTAGCCTACGCGCCCGGCGCGATGACAAAGGAGCGCGCGGGAGAGCTTCGGAAGGTATTTGAGGAGCATAACAAGTCGGTTCCGCTTATCGGAGCGTATTTCAATCCCGTTCATCCGAACGAGGAAAAGATACAGAACGGCGTCGCGGTATTCAAGGATTACCTGAAGCTGTCGCACGATCTGGGCTGTGATACGGTCGGTTCTGAAACAGGCTCCTTTAACGGCGACAAGTGGACCTACCACCCGCAGAATCGCACAGAAGAGGCGGTACAGCGCGTTATCTCGACGTTCTCCGAGCTTGCGGACTATGCAAAGGACTGCGGCTCGTATATAGGAATGGAGGGCGCGTTTGGTCACGTTTGCTGGAATGTAAAAACGCTCGACCGAGCGGTCAAGGCAATAGGCAGAAGCAACATCAGGATCATTTTCGATCTGTACAACTACCTTGACAGATCAAATGTGAACGAGATGTATGATATCCTGCGCGAGGGTCTTGAAACATTCGGCGACAGAATTGTGGTGTTCCACATAAAGGACTGCGTTATAGCGGAGGACGGAACGCTCAAACAGGTCGGCGTGGGAAAGGGAATTTTCGACTATTCGAGGATAATACCCGAAATAAGAAAGGTCTGCCCCGACGCGAACCTTGTTTTTGAGGGAACAACAGGCGACGATATTCCCGCCGCGGTTTCCTATTTAAAGCAATTCATTTAAGGAGAGCAATTCAATGACATTAGACATCAGATACGGAAATCATCCCGATGATTCCAAAAAGTATGATACGGAAGCCCTCAGAAAGAACTATCTTATCGAAAAGGTTTTCGTAAAGGACGAGATCGCGCTGACCTATTCACATCAGGACAGAATGATCGCGGGAGGCGCGATGCCCGTAGATAAGGAGCTGACGCTCGGCAGCACGAAGGAGCTTGGCACCGAATATTTTCTCGAAAGACGCGAGATGGGAATGATAAATGTCGGCGGAAAGGGAACCGTTGTTCTTGACGGCAAAGAGTATGCCCTTGACTATAAGGACGGTCTTTATATCGGAATGGGTACAAAGGAAATAGTGTTCAAGTCCGACGACAAGAACAATCCCGCTAAGTTCTACCTCAATTCCTGCCCCGCTCACAAAACCTATCCTACGGTTTATATAACCAAGGACATGGCTGTTCACCGTCCTCTCGGAACCGCGGAGAATATGAACAAGCGCGTTGTAAACCAGTACGTAAACCCCGCGGTCTGCGAAAGCTGCCAGCTCGCCATGGGCATGACCGAGCTTGCGGTAGGAAGCAGTTGGAACACGATGCCTTCTCATACTCACGAAAGAAGAATGGAGGTTTACTTCTACTTCGAGCTTGAGGGCGACAACGTAGTGTTCCATATGATGGGACAGCCGCAGGAGACCCGCCACATCATTCTTCACAACGAGCAGGCGGTCATTTCTCCGTCGTGGTCTATACACAGCGGCACAGCTACCTCAAACTACACCTTTATCTGGGGTATGTGCGGCGAGAACCAGACCTACGACGATATGG
>JAFLUE010000052.1 GCA_022508945.1 Oscillospiraceae bacterium | reverse complement strand
CCGCGCTTATCGCCGCAGTCTCGGGAGATACCAGATATATCTGACCGTCCTTTGTTCCGCTTCTTCCCTCGAAGTTGCGGTTGAATGTTCTGAGCGAAATGCCCTTGCTGTTCGGAGACTGACCCATACCGATACACGGACCGCACGCGCTTTCGAGTATTCTCGCGCCCGCGTCAATGAGTATCGACAGCTCGCCGCCGTCCGCCAGCATATTGAACACCTGCTTTGAGCCGCAGGCAATGGCAAGCGAAACGTCCGGGTGAACGGTCTTGCCCTTGAGGATATGCGCGACTTTTCTCAGGTCTTGCAGTGAGCTGTTGGTGCAGGAGCCTATGCAGACCTGATCTATTTTTATCTTGCCAATTTCCTCAACAGTCTTTACGTTGTCGGGAGAGTGCGGGCAAGCCGCCAGCGGCACAAGCTCGCTCAGGTTTATGGTAACTTCCTCATCATAAACAGCGTCGGGGTCTGCGGAAAGCTCCACATAATCCTCTTCTCTGCCCTGCGCTTTGAGGAATTTCAGCGTGGTCTCGTCGCTCGGGAAAATGGAGGTGGTAGCGCCAAGCTCCGCGCCCATATTCGTGATAGTAGCGCGCTCCGGCACGGACAGGCTCTTTACGCCCTCGCCCGTGTACTCCATTACCTTGCCCACGCCGCCCTTTACGGTCAGACGGCGGAGAACTTCGAGGATAACGTCCTTTGCGCTTACCCAGTCGTTCAGCTTGCCCGTGAGGTTTATCTTTACAACTTTCGGCATCGTTATGTAGTACGCGCCGCCGCCCATCGCCACCGCGACGTCAAGACCGCCCGCGCCCATTGCAAGCATACCGATACCGCCGCCCGTCGGGGTATGCGAATCCGAGCCGATAAGCGTCTTTCCGGGCTTTCCGAAGCGCTCCAGATGTACTTGGTGGCAGATACCGTTTCCGGGACGCGAGAACCATATACCGTGCTTCTTGGCGATCGAGCCGATAAAACGGTGGTCGTCGGCGTTCTCAAAGCCGCTTTGCAGGGTGTTATGGTCTATATACGCGACACTGCGTTCCGTTTTTACGCGGTCAACGCCCATTGCCTCAAATTGCAGGTACGCCATAGTACCCGTAGCGTCCTGCGTGAGTGTCTGGTCGATGCGAAGTCCGATCTCGGTTCCTTTTACCGGTTCTCCGTCAACGATATGCGCTCTGATGATTTTCTCTGTTAAGGTAAGTCCCATTTCAGTGTCCTCCGTTTTCTTATTTAATAATTGATGAAGTATTATGCGTTTGGCATTACATCATAACCGAAGGGTTATGGTGTAATTGCCCGATACGCGCGGAGCAAATCTCTGATTTGCGTATGCGCAAGGGCATTGAGATCGTAATAAACGCTCTGCGTTTATTACACCATAACCGCAAGGTTATGGTGTAATTGCCCGATACGCGCGGAGCAAATCTTTGATTTGCGTATGCGCGAGGGCATTAAGATCGTAATAAACGCTCTGCGTTTATTATACTACATATTGATAAAAATGTCAATACAAAATCATTGAATTGGGGTTCACCATTAACTAAGGCTGAATTCGACGTAATTTTACTCACAAAATATATAAAAAATTTCACCAATGGGTAAAATATATTACATTTTTGTAGAATATCGCCAAAATCTGTGCTTTGCTATTGACAAATCCGTCAAAGAGTGCTACAATGGTGTTGCAAGGGAAAAAAGAGGGCAAAAAGCCCCGGACCTTGCAAATGTGTAGAACAAATAGAGAAAGGTGGGAAATATATGAAATATATGCTTTTATCCATAGCGTATTGCTATGAGGTCGTAAAAGACGAAAAAGAAACAGCAGATTCTATTGGCTCCCTGCTGAACAGTTATTTTAATTAACTGAAATGATTACCTAAAACGGATTTGCCCTCTTGATTAAGAGGGCATTTTCTTTATTCAATTCGCCGTACATTATCGTTATAGCTTGATACATAATTACGCATTACACTTTACGAATTACGCATTAAACGATCTCCCATACAAAAGTAACGCGGGTATCCGAGTGTATATCCTCCGGAGTAAACTCGGGAACAGCCGCCATAGGAACGGCAGCTCTCATTACCCTGTAGTTGCTCGGAGAAACAGCGTTTATTCCGTTTAAGTTATAGTCGATAGATATAAGCTCTCCGAGTGTTTTCATCAACGCCTTACAAAGTATCTCCGCCTTTTTTCTTGCGTTTTCCGCCGCGGAGATCAAAAGCTGTTCCGAAATTTTTTCGGGATCCTTTACGGTAAATGATATCGAAAACTCGGTATCGGCTTTGCTGTTTATAATTGCGTTAAGCGTTTTAGCCAGAAACTCGGCGCTGAAATCAAACGACAGCTTAAGATAGTATGTGCAGGAATATCCCGAGAAAACGCGCTTGTACTGACCGTTTTCCTGAATATTGTCAAACTCCGAATTAACGGTAAAATCCTGCGTTTTAAGGTCGTCCTTTGCAAAGCCAATCCCCGAAAGCGCGTTCTGAAGCAGTTCAATGCGGCGGTTAGCCGAATCTACAGCGCCCTCGTAGCTCATATTCTTCGACGAAAGATTCATCGAGATAATGATGTAGTCGGGCTTGTTATTTGCTGTTCCCACACCGCTTACTGTAATTGTTTTAGCCATAAAAAAGCTCCTTTCTTAGATAAAAAGGCAAGAGTGTCGCTCTTGCCTCTGACTGTATATAAACCCTCAAAAACAACATAATAGAGAATCGCGAATTTCAAAAAGCATAAAATTTTTCAAAAAATTTTATGCGGTTCTCACTTTGCGGCAGCTTTGCTGCCGCAAAGTAATGAATTTTGAAATTCTTTTTAAATAAATCAGACAGGCGAACCGAGTATGCTCAGCAATACGCCCGCCGCTACCGCGGAACCGATAACGCCCGCTACGTTCGGACCCATTGCGTGCATGAGCAGGAAGTTCGAAGGATCGGTCTTCTGACCCTCCTTCTGCGATACACGCGCCGCCATGGGAACCGCCGATACGCCCGCGGAACCGATAAGCGGATTTATCTTCTTTCCCGAGATCAGGTACATAAGCTTTCCGAGAAGCACTCCGCAGGCTGTTCCCACGCAGAATGCCACAAGTCCGAGAACTATAATGAAAATCGTCTTCCAGCTCAGGAAGTTCTCCGCAACCGCCGTTGCGCCGACCGTGATACCAAGGAAAATAGTGATAATATTCATAAGCTCGTTTGTCGCTGTCTTAACAAGTCTGTCGCAGACGCCCGACTCCTTCATAAGGTTTCCGAACATCAGGATTCCGACAAGCGGAGCGGCAGAAGGTACGACCAGCGAAACAATAACCGTAACCGCGATCGGGAACACAACCTTTTCGAGCTTTGAGACCTCGCGGAGCTGTCCCATTCTTACAGAACGCTCCTTCTCTGTGGTAAGCAGCCTCATGATAGGAGGCTGGATAACGGGAACAAGCGCCATGTACGAATATGCCGCGACAGCGATAGATCCCAGAAGCTGAGGAGCGAGCTTTGAGGTGAGGTAAATAGCCGTAGGACCGTCCGCGCCGCCGATAATGGCGATAGAAGCTGCTTCTTTAAGCGTAAAGTCCGCAATGCCCGTCATATTAAGCAGACACGCGCCCAAAAATGTAAAGAAGATTCCGCCCTGTGCCGCGGCTCCCAGAAGGAAGCTCTTGGGGTTTGCGATAAGCGGACCGAAGTCTGTCATTGCGCCGATGCCGAGGAATATGAGCGGAGGATAGATCTGGAGCTTGACTCCCAGATACAACAGATCGAGAAGTCCGCCGTCATGAAGCACGCGCCCATAATCGAGACTGGTTTCTTTAGTGAAATTTACAAGAATGTTTGCTCCGTTTTCAACATATTCGGGAGCAAAATACGGATTTGTCGCGGGATCCCACAACTCGGGATGGTAAAGTCCCGTAAGGGGAAGGTTCGTAAGCAGCATACCGAAAGCGATCGGCAGCATAAGCAGCGGCTCGTACTGTTTGACGATCGCCAAATAAAACAGAACAAACGAAAGCAATATCATGATCGCGTTCTGCCAGCCCAGACCTATAAAGCCCGATGTATCTATCAGACCATTTAGTGTGTCAGTAAAAATCTCCATATTTCAGTTCCTTTCGCCGTCAAAAGGGACGGGTATTTTCGCTGATTCCCGCGGTACTCCATGCGGAACGCGCTCTCGAATCATGCTTTCTGATGCTTTTTATGGTAAAGCTCTGCTCTGTATAAGCCGCGATCGCCGCACTTATCACCGCGACTATCTCCTCGTCATCAGTGTAGTCCTCCCCAACAGCCGGCTCTGCTTCTACCGAACTCACAACAGGCTTTGCAGCAGCCGCTTCGGTGTTTTTCTTTGCCTCAGCCTTTGCGCTCTTTGACTTGTCGATCGCTTTGAATATCGTACCCATAAGCCAGAAGACAAAGATAAGTATGGCAAGAATAAGAAAGACCACTAAGATTCCCGTAAGCGCAATAATGCCGACCGAACTCCAATAATCCGGGTCGGCGAGCTGTTTTTTGGCGTCGCCAAGACCCTGAAGTCTGTCGATCACGCTTCCGCTTTCGGACAGCAAAACCACCGCGTTGTTCATAAAAAACTCCTTTATATTTTAAAAATACTTAATTCAATAAACATAATAATTATACAATATTTTCGCGAATAATTCAATAAATTATCGCAAATTTGCCAAAAAATTATCTCACAACTTTTTTTAACTTTTTCCAAGTTTTTTTGTATATTCTGACAACGATTTTCAATAAAACCCTCCGTCAACTCCCAAGACCTGTCCCGTAATAAACCTGTTTTCGGCTAATGCGCGGACTGCCTGAGCTATTTCAAACGGCTTTCCCATTCGTCCGAGCGGAGTTTCACCGCAAAGCTCGTTCAGCTCGTCTGCGGTCAGGTGAGCGCTATTCATCGGGCTTTCGATAACTCCCGGAGCTATCGTGTTTACAGTTATCCCCGACGGTCCAAGCTCCTTTGAAAGCGCCTTTGTAAAGCCAATAACGCCCGCCTTTGCCGCGGAATACGCGACCTCGCAGGACGCACCGTGAACCCCCCAGACCGAGGATATGTTCACTATCGCGCCGCTTTTGCGCGAGATCATTGACGGCACAACGGCTTTCGTAACGCGGAAAACCCCCGAAAGATTAACCGAGAGCTGACGTTCCCATTCCTCCTCCGTAATGTCCGTAAACGGCTTTATGAGCGATATCCCCGCATTGTTCACCAGAATATCAATATGCGAAAACTCGCGCAGGACATTTTGCACCGCCTCCTCGACCGAGCCTGTATGCGATACGTCCATAGGAACACAGAAACAGTTCCCGCCCGCAAGCTCCCGCGCGCGTTCCTTGTTTTGGTTGTAGGTGAATATCACGTCATCGGTCTTTGCGAACTCACGAACGAGTGCCGCGCCTATCGCGCCCGTGCCGCCTGTGATAAGAACCACGCTCATTTTGAAAGCTCCACGCGGATGTTGTCGTCATTTGCAGTTATCTCGACCGACTTAAAGCCTGTTTCATCGCTGTTTTCGATAAGAAGCTCGGCTATCTTGTCCTCAATGTCCGAACGTATGACGCGGCGAATGTCGCGCCCGCCGAATTTTCCGCCGAATGCCTTTTTCGCTACTGCCTTATAAACATCATCGCTGATATTAAGAGCTAACTTTTTCTCCGAAAGCGGCTCGCGAAGCTCCTCAAGATTGAGCCTTGCGATCTGAGCGTAGTTTTCCTCGCTGAGCGGAGCAAAGCAGATTATCTCGTCAACTCTCGCCATAAACTCGGGACGCAGAAAATCGCGAAGCCCTTTCATAGCGCGCTCCTTGCTCATATCCTCGACCGACTTCGCAAATCCCACGCCGTTCATTCCGTTTGTTGATCCTGCGTTTGAGGTCATTGCGATAATAGTGTTTTCAAAGCTTACGTTTCTTCCCTGAGAGTCGGTTATCTTACCCTCGTCAAGTATCTGAAGCAGAATATTCATAACGTCGGGATGAGCCTTTTCTATCTCGTCGAACAAGATCACCGAATACGGCTTTCTGCGAACGCGCTCTGTGAGCTGTCCCGCCTCGTCATATCCGACATATCCTGGAGGCGAGCCGATGATCTTCGACACGCTGTGCTTTTCCATATACTCTGACATATCGAGCCTTATAAGCGGATCGACCGTATCAAACATTTCCTTTGCAAGCACTTTTACAAGCTCGGTTTTTCCGACGCCCGTAGGACCTACGAAAATAAATGAAGCGGGTCTGCGGCGGTTTGAAAGCTGGACTCTTGTGCGCTTTATTGCCTTTGAAACAAGCTCACACGCCTCGTCCTGTCCGATGATCTTAGCTTTAAGGCTGTCCTCGAGAGAAGCCATTTTCTTAAACTCGGTCTCGCGGATCTTGTTTGCGGGTATCCCCGTCCAAAGCTCAATTACCTTTGACAGATCCTCGAGCGTTACCTCGGCTTTTTCGGCCTCTTTCTTTACGGCCTCCGTCTTCTGTTCGGTTTGAGCGATCTCGGTCTTAAGCTTCGCAAGCCGCTCGTAGTCGATATTGCTGTCCTCGGCGAGCTTGCTTTCCTCGAGTCTTTGCTCCTTTAGCTGTTTTTTGAGCTTTTCATACTCGGTTATGCTCTCATTCCCGAGCGAAGCACAAGCACAGCTTTCGTCAAGCAGGTCAATTGCCTTGTCGGGCAAAAATCTGTCGTTTATATAGCGCTCGGATAAAAGCGCACACATTTTCGCTATCTCGTCGGAAACATGAACCTTGTGATGTTCCTCATAATACTGTTTGATACCGCCGAGAAGCTCTATCGTTTCCTCAATTGTCGGCTCGTTTACCGTTACGGGCTGGAAACGGCGCTCAAGTGCGCTGTCCTTTTCGATATGCTTTCTGTATTCGGAAAAGGTTGTCGCGCCAATAACCTGAAGCTCTCCTCTCGAAAGAGCGGGCTTGAAGATATTCGCCGCATTCATCGAGCCTTCGGAGTCGCCGCCCGTTCCGACAAGATTATGCACCTCGTCTACAAACAGCATAACGTTTCCCGCGTTTTTCACCTCGTCAATGAGAGTCTTAACGCGGCTCTCGAACTGACCGCGGAATTGTGTTCCCGCGACCAGCGCCGTAAGGTCGAGCAGATAAAGCTCCTTTCCCTGAAGCCTGAACGGAACATCTCCGCTCGCGAGCTTAAGCGCTATCCCTTCGGCTATAGCGGTTTTACCCACTCCGGGTTCTCCGATAAGGCAGGGATTGTTTTTAGTCCTGCGGGACAGTATCTGTAAAACACGGTATATCTCATTTTCGCGTCCGATAATTCTGTCGATCTTACCCTCCTTTGCTCTTCGGGTAAGGTTTGTGCAAAAGGTTTCGAGACATTTGCGCTTTTTGTCGATCTTTTCTTGTTTCTTTTTGGACTTCTTCTCGTCGTCGTTGTCGTCCTTTTTGGAGCTGTCGGAGCTTCCGAAAAGGTTTTTCAGAAAGCTCGGCATTGTCCCCGCGCCGCCACGCTCGAAGAGATCCTCGTCCTTGTCGTTCGAGCCTTCATCTTCAAATTCGGGTATATCAAATCCCGCGCCGATATCCTCGCCGCTGTTGTCCTTCATATCAAAAAACTGTGAAAACGCGTTTGTATTAAGCTGACCGTTCTCATCAAACGCCGAATCGAGCGCGTCCTTTACATCGTCCTCGTTTATTCCCCATTTTTTGAGGAATTCCTTCATCTGCGGAAGATTAAGCTCGCTTGCACATTGAAGGCACAAGCCCTCGTCCTTTCGCTCGCCTCCGCTCACGGTTGAAATGAACATAACCGCGGGACGCTTTTTACAGCGCGAACACATCATCATAAATAATCACCCTGCCTTTGTCAAAAACTGATGTAATCCAAATTGTAAAGATACTTGAATAAAAACGTGCTTTCGATAGACGTTTCGTTGAACAAAATTACGTTTGTACCGCAAAGCGACACAATAAATCTCGTAATAATACAAATTATAAGCACAACAGCCGCTCCCTCGAAAAGCCCTGCGACTCCGCCCAAAAATTCGTTTGCCTTTCCCAATACCGGGACCTTGTTCAATAATCCCGAAAAATGTATTATAACACTAAGTATAACCATTGAAAGAACGAAAATGATTATAAACAGTATAGTCCTTATGACTGTTGTACAGCCAGGTTCGATTATTCCTTCCATAATAGCTGATCTCGCCGTCGATCTTGTTTCGATCATCGCAAGCACGACCCCTCCGACAGCCGAGACCGTAGCCCCTGATGTCCCGGAAATAAAGTCCGCGGGAAGATATTTTTCAAGCTCCAAAAGCAGATCTCCAAACGGCTCCGCCGCGCCGCTTCTTACCGAACACGAAGCGATATACTGAGCCGCCACAAGCTCTCCTACGCCGTATTTATTTACGTCGTTTATTTTAAATTCGACCGTTTTTACCGAAACCGACGACAGATCCGCTCCATTTTCTATTCCGAAAAATGACAGATCGACTTTTTCGAGTCCCGTTTCGGACAGATCGACCGTTCTGTTTGTCATATCAACGACTGCGGAATTTTTTCCCGCGTAATCCGGCTTAAAATTCTCCGCGTATTCTCCGTCGATTTTTACCTTGTCAAAATTAAGTTCTTCTCCGCCGAAAAAATCAATATTCAAAAATTCTTCAAATTTTTCGGCGTTGCTGTCAAAAAGCTCCTCGGCGGGCTGTTTTACAAAGCTTTCATATATCTGCTCCGACATCGGCTCACTTATTATAAACGCAAATAACGTTGCCACAACGACCGCCGACATTTCGAGAATGATCTTTGCGAAGCCCTTTTTCGCTCCCACAAACGTAAGCCCTACTATCAGTGCTATAATTATTATATCAAATATAAATGCAAAATCCTGTCCCATGTGTTCCCCCTGATATCAAAAAATGTTCGGGCTGTAAAACAGTATGTTTGCCGTCCGAAAAGCTATGAGGGCTATCGTCCGTGCGGTTTTTACAGGTCTATTCGCTGTACGCTGTTATAGCCCAAAAAATACGCGTATCTTCCTATTATCTTTACGCTCGAATAATCGTCGTCAAGCTGATATATGTGTTCGTCTTTAAGCGAACCCGAATAAGCAAAAAGCTTGTTTTTTGAAAGGACATACAATATTCCTCCGCTTACATCAAACGAAGTCACATTGTCAAACCTTCTTGTATTTACCGAAGCGAGCGAGTTATCGTAAACAACCGCGGTATCGCCGTTAAATGCCGTGTCGCGGAAGAAAACGACCCTCGCGCCGTCTGTCCTGCATATCCCCGTAACGCTCTGAGCAAAGGAATTATGCTCGGTCATTTTTCCGCTCGACGGATCAAGCAAAAACATACCCTGCTCTGTAACGCCGTATATCCCGTCGCTGCAATATTCGAGAGAATATGTAAGCGTATTTCCTATCTGCTCGCGCCATAAAGCGTCCTGTTCCTTTTTAATATCAAAGCACAGCACCGAGCTTTCAAGCTCTCCGTTTTTCTCTCCGACAACCGATATATAAACAAAGTTTTCATTTTCGGAAAAGCAGACCTGCATGATCTTTTCTGTCGGCGAGGCATAGCGGAAGATCTGCTTTCCCTCGTCGTTGAAAACGCACAGGTAGTTCAAATAACGCGCGGAAGTCGTAACAACAGCCGCCCTCTCGTTATTTCCCATTTTGGCGAATACTATCGTATCGTCGAGCGTTTTTGAATATACCTCCGCGGTTCGCGAATAAACCTTGAAGCCCTTTCCGTTCCTGTCAAAAACAAGCACGCGCTTTTCACCCGAAGTCACGCTCGGATTCTGAAAGCCGTGCTGTATGCCGGCGATCTGCGCGCCATCTTCATTGAACGTATATATATAAGTATCCGTGAGGAGATAGAAATTTGTTCCTAAGCTGTCCATAACATACGAGGCGCTTCCGGGAAGCGATACGGGAAAGCCTCCCTTTCCGGGATTGAGCGCTGCGTCACGAAACGGAGCGATGATCTGATCCCAAAAAATTACCGTAAGAACGATTATCAGAACGACCAGAACCGCAACAACCGCTTTGATTATATTTTTTTTACGCTTGTTCTTTCTGTGAACTTCATTTAGATCGACCTTATTTCCCGTAAAATCACCGCCCTTTCCGTTACTTTTAGTGATAACGATCTCAGGTCATGGCATAACTGCCCGATATGCCCAAGGAAAGCCGAAAGCTTTGCGGGCATTCATATCATTATAACATAAATATACCGTTCCGTCAAGTCCTAATAATAAATCTCGTTCAGATACAGCCCGTCGGGCGGCAGCGTTATTCCCGCAAGCTCACGGTTTCCCGTAATAAGAGCGTTTTCAATGTCATCAACGGAACGCTTCCCCTCACTTATATATATCAGCGTTCCCGTAATTATCCTCACCATATTGTATAAAAAACCGCTGCCTTTTATTTTTATTTCAACAATTCCGTCGGTTTCATCAACGGAAATCGAATAGATCGTCCTAATCGTTGATTTTACGCGCTTTTTCCCTTCGGAACGGCAAAATGCCGCAAAATCATGCTCTCCGACAAAAAGACCTGCCGCCTCGCGCATTTTGTCAACATCAAGCGCGAACGGATAATGATACGCAAGCTTTCGGAGAAAAACGTCGCGCGTGGGCTTGTTGTTGATAAGATACACATACTCCTTGGCTTTTGTGCAGAATCTCGCGTGAAATTCACTGTCCGCCTCTTCACAGGACAAAACCGCGATATTATCGGGCAAAAGTGTGTTCATTCCCTTTACAAAGCCAATACAGGGAATATTGTTCTCAATTTTAACGTTGAAGCAAAATCTTCTCGCGTGAACGCCCGCGTCTGTCCTCGAACAGCCGTAGATCACGGGCGGCTCTGTTTTGAGCAGCTTTCCTATCGTATTTTCGACGACCTCCTGAACTGAGACCGCGTTTTCCTGGCGCTGAAAGCCGTGATATTCCGCGCCGTTATAGGAAATAAACACCTTCAGATTTCGCATTTGCTTCTCCTTTACAGGCTGACGATAAAGCCCCATCTACTTTGTCAGCCGCGCTTCGGCAGCCACAAAGGCAGCCCGACGGCTTTCGCGTATCTGGGGCTTTCTCACCGTTCTGAAAACGCAGTAAAGCGGCGAAGCGCTCCGCCGCTTTCAAGGCAATAACAAACAAAGATTGTGCGCATATTGCGCCGTCAGATTTTTCCGGCAGCGCTTAATGGTACAAGCAAGACGCGTACAAAGCCGTCAGGCGGTCTTTGTGCAGTGTTGCCTTAAATCAATGGTGGAACAGGCGGATACCCGTAAACGCCATTGCTATGCCATATTTGTTGCAGGTTTCGATCACATTGTCATCACGGATAGAGCCGCCCGGCTGAGCGATAAACTCAACGCCGCTCTTGTGTGCGCGCTCGATGTTGTCTCCAAACGGGAAGAACGCGTCGGAGCCGAGCGACGTTCCTTTCATCGTATCAAGCCATTCGCGCTTTTTCTCGCGTGTAAATACCTCGGGCTTTATCTTGAATATTTTCTGCCATTCGCCCTCGGCAAGTACGTCCATATAATCATCACCGATGTAGATGTCAATAGCGTTGTCGCGGTCGGCGCGGCGAATATCATCAACAAACTGAAGCTCCATGACCGTGGGCGACTGTCTGAGATACCAGTTATCCGCCTTTGTTCCCGCAAGGCGTGTGCAGTGGATGCGGCTCTGCTGTCCCGCGCCTATGCCGATCGCCTGTCCGCCCGAAGCATAGGCTACGGAGTTCGACTGGGTGTATTTAAGCGTTATAAGCGCAAGCGCAAGATCGTCGAGCGCGTTCTTAGGTATATCCTTGTTTTCCGTAGGGCGGTTAGCGAAAAGCTCGTCATTTATAACAAGCTCGTTTCTGCCCTGCTCAAAGGTGATCCCGAAGATCTGCTTGCGCTCGATAGGCTCGGGAACATAATCCGGGTCTATCTTGATGATGTTGTATGTTCCCTTTCTCTTGGATTTAAGGATCTCGAGCGCGTCCTTATCATAACCGGGAGCGATGACTCCGTCGGACACCTCGCGCTGGATAATTCTTGCCACAGAAGCGTCGCACACATCCGAAAGCGCGATAAAATCGCCGTAGCTCGACATTCTGTCCGCGCCTCTCGCTCTCGCATATGCACACGCAAGCGGCGAAAGCTCGCCGAGATCATCGACCCAGTATATCTTAGCAAGCGTTTCCGAAAGCGGAAGTCCGATCGCCGCGCCCGCGGGGGAAACGTGCTTAAAGGACGTTGCGGCGGGCTTTCCGGTCGCTTTCTTCAGCTCCTTTACAAGCTGCCAGCCGTTAAAGGCGTCCATAAAGTTGATATAGCCGGGCTTTCCGTTCAGCACCTCGATCGGCAAATCCTTTCCGTTCTCCATAAAAATTCTCGACGGCTTCTGATTCGGGTTGCAGCCGTATTTAAGTTCAAGTTCGTTCATAATATCCTCCTTTTTTCAGTT
>JAFLUE010000051.1 GCA_022508945.1 Oscillospiraceae bacterium | reverse complement strand
AGCAAAGCGTTTTGCCCGAAGGGCATAATGCGCGTAGCCGCGGTGGCTTGGCAAGAGCACCGCGCCAAAGGCGCGATGCGCGGTTTTGAAATTTCATTTTTAAATAAATTCGGGATAGACAACTTTATATACAGCCTGAATGGAACGATACAAGAAGTATCGCTCCATTTTATTTTTATGTGCCTTTTATCTTGTATTTATCCGATAGTTTCAGGTCTACCGCTCCCCCGCATGAACAGGAGCTTGTGCGCCTTCTTGACGCAAGCACCTTTCTCGCGAGCGGCGACGCCATGACCTGCGCGACGGTCCGCTTTCCGTCGCCGACGGTCTTGTGCTTTTTCTTGTATTTCTTGTCGGTACGGGCTTTGAACTCTTCGCGGCGCTTTTCACATTCATATCGTTTCGCCTTAGCAAGCTCCCGATCGAACTTATTGCATTCCGCCGCGGTCGGAAGGCTTTGATACTCCCTCGTTCTCGCGTAGCTTTGTATCTCTCTTTCAAGCGCGGCATTAAGCCCCGCGATAGCGTTTCCGTCTCCGCCCTTACGAATAGCCTTTCGATATTCCGAAAGCGCCGTAAGCGCGTTTGAAAGCCTCATGGAATTGACCTCGTCGCGCGTCCTGCACGACCTCAGCGAACAACTGAACATTTTCCGCGCGCTGTTTATCTGCTGAAAAGTGGAATAACTGTCGGGATCCTTCGAGGCAAGATACTGCTGTTCGGCGGGAGTCAAATTAAGCCCGCGGTAGATCTTTCCCTTTATGCCCAGAAGCTTTGAATCCTTGGACTTGTCGTATTCCTTCTCGGCAAACATACTGTCGATCTTGTCCATTTGCTCCTTTACCATTTCCGCAAGCGTTTTTTGCTCGGATTTTTCGGAGCCGGAGTTGTTTTCAGCACTCTGAACCGCCGATGGCTGCTCTTTCCAATAGCTTCCTTCGCTTTCTTTCGCGGACTCTGCCTTTGCTTGTAGCTCGGCGGAAATTTTGCATTTATCCGAACGGGCAGACTGAGCTGATCTTGCCGCTTCACGAATAATTTCAAGCGCCCTGTCCGAAAACTCCGCAAGATCCCGCTTCTGAACAGGCTCGAGCTTTTCGCTCTCGGAAAGCTTTTCAAAAACAACATTTTTGCTTACAAAATTTGAAAACGCGGTTTTATAATTAGATATTTCGAGATTCATAAAAAAGCCTCCTTGCTTGAATATGAAATAAATACAAATTTACTGTGCTTCATGCTTTCTTTTTTTACAGCGGTCTGCAATTCCGATGATGATCTCAATGATGACACCCGCAAAAATCGCCCCGATAAATAAAAACATCCAGATTATCCACATATTATTCAGAAGTCCTCCGCCCGGATCATAAGAGTCTGTATTGAAAAAATATCCGGCGAAAAAACCAACGACATAACCCGCTGTCGTAAAAACGGGAGCAATTTTATTTCCTATTATAATTCCCGAAATAACAACAGCAACTATTCCCGCAATTAACAACACAAAAGGAAATTCGTACATTCCGTGCCAACCGATCATCGGATACCTGAATACGAGGTAAGCAATTATCAGACCGCATAACGATACAAAACCAACTATTCGTTTTTTAAGTTGTTCTTTCATTTGTTTGCCTCCGCTGTATTTTTGTATTGCCAAAAAGCAGAGTATCTAATTTATAATAATCATCTTTATTACTTATCGTAAACAACAATAATTACACTATTAAATATATATCGGCATGATTTTCCGCTTTCTTTAATGTTTAACGCCTCTTTTACGGAAACAAGCCAAATTTCGGCGAATTTACCAAATTATAGTTGCAGTTATTGACACGGAAGACAGCGTTCGGGTGCAATTCTAATCTCTTACCTCTAATTTCTAACCTCTAACTTGACAAATCCCGAAAAATATGGTAAAATTTCAGAGTAAATTGCATATTGTATTCAATATGCAAAGGGTCAGCTCTAAAAACCTTGTTTGAGGAAAAATCAGCATAGCACGCCGTCTGCTGCGTCAAACCTCCTTGCAAGGCATACAGCCTTGCTTCGTCGTTTTTCCTTACAGCCGACGCACTCTGCCGAATTTTCCTTCTCAAACCGGTTTTTAGAGGCTCCCTAAGGAAGAAACAAAAAGGAGAACATACAATGAAATGGTATGAAAATGCAGTATTCTATCATATTTATCCTATCGGATATTTGGGCTGTCCGCGTCAGAACGACCGCACAAGCGAGCCGACCCACAAAATATTAAGGGTCATCGACGATATCCCGCATATCAAAGAGCTTGGCTGTAACGCGATATACTTCGGTCCTGTCTTCGAGAGCGTCGCGCACGGATACGACACTATCGATTACAGAACTATCGACCGCCGTATAGGCACAAACGAGGACTTCAAAAAGGTATGCGAGGCGCTGCATGAAAACGGCATAAAGGTAGTTCTCGACGGCGTTTTCAATCACGTTGGACGCGACTTTACGGAGTTTATGGACGTTAGAGAGCATAAGCTCGGAAGCTATAAAAAGGACTGGTTCCACGTTCGCGAGGGAAACAACGGCTATAACGACGGCTTTTACTACGAGGGCTGGGAGGGTCACTACGAGCTTGTAAAGCTGAATTTGTACAATCCCGAGGTCAAACAATACTTAAAGGATACAATTACTTTCTGGAAAAACGAATTCGGTATAGACGGACTTCGCCTTGACGTCGCATACTGTCTTGACAAGAACTTCTTAAAGGAGCTTCGAGGTCATTGTAAGTGGCTTTCGGAGGATTTCTTCCTGCTCGGCGAAACGCTCCACGGCGACTACAACCAGTGGATGAACGACGAAATGCTCGACAGCGTTACGAATTACGAATGCTATAAGGGCTTGTTTTCGAGCTTTAACGACATGAATATGTTTGAGATAGCTCACTCCATAAACAGACAATTCGGCTCGGAAAACTGGTGTATTTACAGAGGAAAGCATCTCTATACATTTGTAGACAACCACGATGTTACACGAATAGCGACAATGCTCAAAACCAAAGAACATCTTCCGCTTATTTATACGCTTATGTTTATGATGCCGGGGATCCCGTCCGTTTATTACGGAAGCGAGTTCGGAGTTGAGGGAGATAAGCGCGGCGGCGGAGATGACGCGCTTCGACCCGAGTTTGATCTCGAAAAGATGAAGAACGAGGGACACCGCGACATGACCGAGCTTTTGAGCAAGCTTGCGGACATCGAGAAAAACCACCCCGCCGCGGCTATGGGCGACTACCGCCAGGTACAGCTCACAAACCGCCAGTACGCCTTCTCGCGCTCGGCGGACGGCGAAACGCTTATTACCGTCATAAACGCGGACGGCGCGCCGTTTACCTTCAACAACATGGGCGGAGAAGCCGAAAACCTCATAACCGGAGAAAGACAGAACCTCTCGGGACTTACAATGCCCGCGTTCTCGTCGGCGGTCTACAAATTAGTTTGACAGAAGTCAGAACTTAGAGATTAGAAGTCAGATGAGGTATCACTATGGAAAAAACGCGCGCAAAAATCTTGCTGACTGTTTTCGGCAACCTTTTGGCTTCTGTTCTCGGGTCAATCCTGTTTATCTTCACTCCTTTACCACACATAATGTTTCCGTGGTGGTGGGTGGTGCCTGCTTTTGTACTTATACTTCATATCGCCGGTTCGGTGTTTTCTCAGCAGCATTTCAGGTGCAAATTTGATATCTCCGCAGGCGCATATTTTTTGCACGGCGCGCTGCCTGCCGTCGGAATAAACTTTGTTCTGTTTATTCTGAGTGCAAGCAGCTTGCACAAATATCCCGATTTTCCCATTCATTACTTTCTTACAGAGGCGTCGTTGGAGTATTCGGTGTTGTATTGTGCCGTGTTCGCGGCGGTCTTGGGAGTGATATATGCCGTCAGGAAAATTATTGGAGATCCACTCCGAAAAAAAGGAAAATAAGTCAAATGAGGTAAGTCATGAAAAAACCGCTCGCGATAGTTCTGCTTATCATTTTCGGCAATCTTCTTGCTTCTTCTCTCGGAGCGGGTTTGATTCTTCTTATGAGCGTTATTCCGATACATCCGCTCGTATGGCTCATAATATCAATTGCCGTATTCGCGCTGCATATTTTATGCTCGGTATCCTCACAGATCCGCTTCAAGCGCAGACACGGCATTTCCGAGGGCAGATATATTTTATACGGCGCGCTGCCCTCCGTTTGCTTATGCACAATATCGGTTTTCGCGGGCATGATCCTGCTGAACAGCCATTACTCCGATACGGCAGGAATGGTGTTTTTGCTCTCACTGATCTCGGGCGCTTATTCCGCACTGTACTGTGTAATCCTTACGGTAATTTTGGAAAAGCGGGAGGATAAGGAAACGCTCAATTCCAAATAACCGAACTCTGTCACCCGAATCCCGAGATCTAAAAGGAGGTATCCGCGTTGTCCAAAAGTCCCGTTGAGGTATGGCTGTGGTTACTTCTTGTCATGCAGCCGTATAATCCCAAAACAAATCAAATTCTCTCGCGGTACGGCGGCGACGCGACAAAAGCCTCTATCGCAATACGCGACGAAAAACTGTCTTGTCTGACGGAAAACGAGAAAAGACGCGCCGCGGAGACTCGCAACGGCGCGATCATGCGCGTACTTAATATCTGCGAGGAAAACGGGATAAGCATAATCACCCTCGACGACGGCGAATATCCGCCGCTGCTCAAAGACATTGAGAACCCGCCGATCGTACTGTTTGTAAAGGGCAGCCTTGCGGGGCTTGAAAGTGAGCTTGTGATCTCGGCGGTCGGGACAAAACGACCCTCAGAATACAGCTATTATGCAGCCGACGCCCTTATCGGAACGCTTTCGGAGCTTGGGATGGTTTTTGTCAGCGGAAACGCCGACGGGCTGGATTCCGCCGTTCACAGAGCCTGTATCAAGGCGCGCGGACGTTCGATAGCCGTTCTTCCCTGCGGGATACTTTCGGATTATCCCAAAAGCAGCAGCGAGCTGCGCGGGGAAATACTCAAAAACGGCGGCGCGCTTGTAAGCGAGCTTCTCCCGTATACAAAAGCGTCGATCGGATATTTTCATCTGAGAAACCGAATAATTTCGGGAATGTCGCTCGGAACGATCGTTCTTCAGGCGGGCGACAAAAGCGGTTCGCTCATAACCGCAAACTATGCCTTTTTCCAGAAGCGCGAGGTGTTTTATATTCCCCCTCACGATATTTTCTCAAAGGAATACAGCGGCGCGGCGATCCTCGCAAATCAAAACGCAATACCGATTTTCGGCGTTTCGGATGTTTTGGATAAGCTGCTCAAAAACGACAATGCAAAACCCGCCGTTTCCCAAAAGATCATCGAATTCAAGACTATAAAACCGCGCCCAAATCCGCCTGTCATAAAAGCCGAGCCAAAACCGCAGGAGAGCATCAAAAAGGAAGCGCCCGAAATTCCCGATAATCTTTCCGCCGAGGAGAAAACCATAGCGGAGCTTATCGCGAAAGCGCCCGCCGATATTGACGCGCTTATCGACAAAAGCGGGCTGGACTATGAGACCGCCGTCGGAGCGCTTACCATTCTCGAGCTTTCGGGCGTTATAACACGGCAAATGGACGGGAATTACATTCTGTCGGACGAATGAATTCTGACCTGATTTCTGATATCCGACCTCAAAAAGTAAACCCCGCATCTCTCGTCAAGAGCGATACGGGGTTTATGTACATTTGTACCGACAGTAAAATTACTGAGCCTTAGGAGCGGAAACAGGGCAGTTACCCTCGCAAGCGCCGCAATCAATACACTTTTCAGCGTCGATCACATATGCGCCGTCGCCCTCGGAAATAGCGTCAACAGGGCAGTTCTCCTTGCAAACTCCGCAGGAAATGCATTCATCGGAAATCTGATAAGCCATAATAATAATCCTCCTTAAAGAATAACAGACAGCTCTCTTGCTATCCTATATAACTATTTTAACATATTTCCGAAAAAAATCAATACCACAATCTAAACAATTTTGCGAAAGATATTTGTGCATTTTCGCTTAGTCATAGCTAACCCTTCAAAGCAAATCAATAACATAGTTGCATTTTTTTGTGAAATGATGTATAATAGAAATACAGCAGGTTTTTGCGGCTCTCAAAAGAAAAAAGCGCTTGTGCTTTTTTGGAGGTAAAAATAATGAAGCTTATTTTTGCGGTGGTAAATAACGACGACAGCCATTCGGTCCAGTCGGCTCTTACAAAAAGCGGGTTTCAGGCGACAAAGCTCGCCTCCTCGGGAGGTTTTCTTATGGCGGGAAACACAACGTTCATGATATGCTCCGAGGACGAAAATGTCGATAAGATAATCGAAGTTATAAAAAACCACTCCCACAAACGCAGACAGTTTGTTCCGAACTCATCGCTGCACGGCGACGGGGCGCATTCGGGTTTTCCCGTTGAGGTCACGGTCGGCGGCGCTACTGTTTTCGTAACAAATATCGAAAGATTTGAGAAGGTCTGATAATGCGCTTATATGGAAAAGAACCGCTTTGTGAGATACTCGAAAAAACCTGCCTCCAAAAACGCCTGTCCCACGCGGTCTTGCTTTCGGGAAAAAGCGGAGTCGGAAAAAAGCTGCTCGCGAAGTATATTGCCGAGCTTATCCTGTGCGAAAATAACGCCTGCGGAGAATGTCCCTGCTGTAAAAACATCGAAAGCGATACCCACCCCGACGTTGTTTTTGTAAAACAGGCATGCGGCGGAAAATATTATATGGATCCTTTTCGCGAGATCCTCAAAAACGCCGTTGTTCTGCCAAATAACGGAAGCTGTAAGGTATATGTTTTCGAGGACTGCGATACGATGCTCCCCGTTCACTGCAACGCGCTTCTAAAGCTTATCGAAGAGCCTGCCGCTCATCTGAGGTTTGTGTTTACCTGTGTAAATACCGCGCTCGTTCCCGAAACGATAATGTCAAGAGTTACCAAATATGAAGTGCCCGATCCGACGGTCGGCGACTGCGAAAGATATCTCACGGACATCGGGACCGAAAGTTCCAAAGCGAAAGAGCTTTCCGAAACATTTTCGGGAAATATAGGTGAGTGTGTGAATTATCTGAACGGAGGAGAAGCGAAGATCGTCGAGTCTGCGCGGAAAATTGCCTCGGCTTTATCCTCGCGCGACGCTTATTCTGCCCTGGCGGAGCTTTCCGCGGTATCGGGGAGATCAGACTTTTACCGTGTTTTAGATCATCTTGCAAATGTATTTCGCGACGCAATAGCGATAAAATACGGACAGACTGCGGAATATTTTGATAAAGCCTCGGCAGAAAAAATTGCGGAAAATTTTTCCGATATGGAAATAACAAGAATGTCCGACGCTGTTTTTGAAATTTCGTCAAACGAGATATACAATATAAACGCGGCTTTAAGCGCGGCATACTTCATCTCGGGAATTGGGAGTTAGACTGTAACCCCAAACCGCGTATTAGAAAAACGAAATTTCAAAAAGCAGCCGACCAACATTTCGCGCAAAATGCGTGAAATGAGCGGTTTTGAAATTTCAAATTAAAATAAGGAGTATTATGGAAAAGAACGATTATTTTACCGAAAAAATTTCACCAAAGAAAAAATTCGACCCCTCGGAAAACCTCGCTTTCGACAATGCAGATCTGCAAAGCCGGAAGTCCGAGCGCTCCGAATATGTCGAAATAATCGGCATCCGCTTTAAGGATGTGGGAAAGGTATATTATTTCTCCCCTGCGGGAATAAGCTTCAGACAGGGCGAAAAGGCGGTCGTTGAAACGACCCGCGGGGTCGAGTGCGGAGAGATCGTGCTTTCAAACCGCGATATTCCCCGCGCGTCGCTCAATTCCCCGCTGAAGGATATAATCCGAAAAGCCACCGAAAGCGATATAAAACAGCTCGAGCAAAACCGCGTAAAGGAAGAAGAGATAATGCGTACCTTTACGGAAAAAATACAACAGCACAAGCTCGAAATGAAGCCTATCGACGTTGATTATACCTTTGACGGAAGCAAGATACTGTTTTATTTTACCTCCGAAAGCCGCGTGGATTTCCGCGATCTTGTAAAGGATCTGGCGGCGGTCTACCGCACGAGGATCGAGCTTCGTCAGATCGGTGTGCGCGACGAGGCAAAAATGCTCGGAGGACTCGGAATATGCGGCAGACCTTTCTGCTGTTCGAGCTTTTTGGGAGAATTCCAGCCCGTGTCTATTAAAATGGCAAAGGAGCAGTCTCTTTCGCTTAATCCCACAAAGATCTCGGGAACCTGCGGAAGACTTATGTGCTGTCTGAAATACGAGCAGAACTGCTATGAGGATTTCCTTCGCACGACCCCGAAATGCGGAGCGTGTGTTGAAACGACCGAGGGCAGAGGCTATGTAACAGATGTAAATCTTCTTACGGGAACGCTTACCATAAAGCTTGATAAAAAACCCGATGTTCCGTTTATCGTGAACAAGGAAGAGGTAAAGGTAATAAAGGACGCGCAGGTAAAGGTCTCTCGAAGCGAGCTAAAGGGACTTAAAAATTTAGAGGATTGAACAACACCAAGCGTTATTGTCATGACAACTTATTATTCGGTCGTGAATCATGAAATTCTGTTTTAAGGCAATACCGCCCAAAGCTTGTGAGCGTATTGCGCCGACAGATTTTTTCGGCAGCGCATTATGACTTCGTCAAAACGCTTGTCTAAAAACGACGCAGGCTTACCGGCGTAAGTCAAGGAGTTTTTGGGTAAGATGACGTAAAAGCGTTTTGCGCGCAGCGCATAATGCGTACAAGCAGGATGCGTGCAAAGCCGTCAGTCGGTCTTTGTGCGGCGTTGCCTTAAATAAATCGGCAAGAACAACGCGTGAAAATCGCCCACGACAACGTAATATTAAAGCGAGAATTTCAAAAAGCACGAGTTTTTTCACAGAAAAATTCATGCGGTTTCGATTTTGAAATTCAAATTTAAATAAGGAGCGGAAAATGAGTAAAAAGAAAACAATAAATATGCTTTCCCAAGCAACCAGCGTAAAAGGTCAGGGCGTAGGCTCGGCGTATCTGGAACAGGTGCGGCTTGTCAGAGAAGGACTCTCCGACAAGTTCGAGGTTTTTGAAAACGTAAGGATGGCTGCGGATATAACACACTATCATACGATAAACCCTACGTTTTTTTTAAACAAAAAGCGCCGCTGTAAAAACGGGACCTCTGTATGCTATGTCCATTTCCTTCCGTCTACCGTAGACGAAAGCCTTAAGCTCCCAAAACCCGCCAGAGCGGTCTTCTATAAGTATATGATAAAGTTTTACAGCATTATGGATCATCTGGTCGTTGTAAATCCATACTTTATAGACGCTCTCGAGGAGTATGGGATACCCCGCGAAAGAGTCACATACATACCGAACTATGTCGATACGGATAAATTCCACCCTCTGTCAAAAGAGAAAAAAGCGAAGATAAGACAAAAGCTTCGTATCCCCGAGGACAAGTTTACGGTCATGTGCGCGGGACAGCTTCAGGTAAGAAAGGGCATTTTCGATTTTCTCGAATGTGCAAAGCGTATGCCCGACGTACAGTTTGTCTGGGCGGGCGGCTTCAGCTTCGGACGGCTTACGGACGGCTATGAGGAAATTCGGGAGATCGTAAAGAATCCTCCGAAAAACGTAAGGTTTTTGGGAATAGTTGACCGCGAAAAAATGAATAAAATTTACAACGCCGCCGATGTAATGTTTTTGCCGTCATTTGAAGAGCTTTTCCCAATGACGATCTTAGAGGCGATGTGTGTAAATATCCCGATCCTTCTGCGCGATATTCCCATCTACAACAACATTCTTTTCGACTTCTATTACCGCGAAAACGATGTTGACGGCTTTGTAAGGGCGCTCGAAAAGCTCAGAAACGACAAGGAATACTATCAAAAGGGCTGTGAAAACGCAAAGCGCGGAAACGAGTTTTACGAGAAAAAGCACGTTTTGAAAATGTGGGACGATTTCTATACCTCTATTCTGAAAAAAGGCTGAAATAAGGCGGGATATTATGAGCAATTGCGACGACTGTGTAAACTATGTTTATGATGAAGAATGCGACTGTTACACCTGTCTCGTAAATCTTGATGAGGACGAGATGTACCGATTTTTACAGGGAACAAACGACAGTTGTTCGTTTTATGAGCCTGATGACGAGTATAAGATCGCAAGAAAACAGTGAAAAGAAGACAGATCGCTCTTTGTATATTTCAAAGAGCGATTTTTTATTGCTGTCAAATGTATTTTAAAGCCAAGAGCCATCCCAAACAGTTTGTTATACAAACTGTGAGTAATCGTAAAAAATGGGCATAATTTCTTTGTGCAAATTGCTTAATAAAATGTGTTGAAAATATCCTAAGTACAAATATTTTCGCAAATCTATTGAAATTTCAACTAAAATCGTTTATAATAGATAAAGTATAGATTTTATCGCAAAGATAAAATAAACGAAAGGAGTATACCGTATGAAATCTCCGATTTCAAAAGATGAGCTTTTAAAGCAGCTCACGTCAATTCTTGAATATGATTACAGAACCAACGCGAAGGAAGCAAATGTAACTCAGATCTATCGTGCACTTTCGACTATCGTAGTTGATTTTATGAAGGAAAAGCGCCACAATTTTATGCATGAATGCAATTCCAAGGGAAGAAAACAGGTATATTATCTCTCTATGGAATTTCTTATGGGCCGCTCGCTCAAAACCTCGCTTTATAACCTCGGCATGCAGGACGAGGCGGCGGCAGCGCTCGACGAGCTTGGCATAAAGATCGACCGCGTTTACGAGGAGGAGCCCGACGCGGGTCTCGGAAACGGCGGTCTGGGCAGACTGGCGGCTTGCTATATGGACGGACTTGCGACGTGTGATTATCCCGCTACGGGCTATTCCATACGCTATGAGTACGGAATTTTCAAGCAGAAGGTGATCGACGGCTGGCAGACAGAGCTTCCCGATAACTGGCTTCCCGGCGGAAGCGCGTGGCTTGTGGCTGTACCCGACCAGGCGGTTGAGGTTCGTTTCGACGGTCATATTGACGAGCGCTGGGACAACGGCTATCACCAGCTTCAACACGTAAATTATAACAGCGTAAATGCTGTTCCCTATGATATGTATGTTTCCGGCTATGACAGCAAGGGCGTATCAAAGCTTCGCCTTTGGAGCGCGGAAGCAATGTCCTTTGATATGAACGCGTTTAATACCGGTGACTATACAAAGGCGCTCGGCGCAAGCAATATCGCTCACTCTATCTCGAAGGTTCTTTATCCGAACGACAACCACGCCGAGGGTAAGGCGCTCCGTCTTCGCCAGCAGTATTTTATGTGCGCGGCTTCTATCGGCGATATCGTTATGCGGCACATGAGAATTTACGGAAATATGGACAACTTCCATGAGAAGGTAGCTATCCACATAAACGATACCCATCCCACGCTCGCTATCCCCGAGCTTATGAGAATATTGCTCGACGAGTGCGGATATAGCTGGGAAAAGTCATGGCACATTGTTACAAATACTTTCGCTTATACAAACCACACGGTTATGGCGGAGGCTCTCGAAAAATGGGATCAGAGCCTTATTGAAGCTATCCTTCCGAGAATCTATCAGATAATCTGCGAGATAAACCGCCGTTATTACGAGGATATCATGAACCGCACAAACGACCCCGACAAGGCGGGCAAAATGTGCATCATGAAGGATGGTCAGATCCATATGGCGAACCTTTGCGTTGCGTCTTCACACTGCGTAAACGGCGTTTCCAAGCTCCACAGCCAGATCATCAAGGACGATGTATTCAATCTTCAGGCGCTCGACAAGCCGTTCCAGTTCAAGAATGTAACAAACGGTATCGCATATCGCCGCTGGCTTCTTCAGAGCAACAAGGGGCTTACGGATCTGCTGTCCGAGTGTATAGGAGAAGGCTTTAAGAAGGACGCTTCGGAGCTTATCAAGTTCCAGGTATTCGCAAACGACAAGTCAGTTCTCGAAAAGCTCGGCGCGATAAAGCGCAAAAACAAGGCGGTTTTCGCGGAGTATGTTGAAAAGACGACCGGCGAAAAGCTCAACCTCGACAGCATTTTCGACGTTCAGGTAAAGCGTCTGCATGAGTATAAGCGTCAGCAGCTCAACGCCATGAACATTATTGCGGACTACAACTTCTTAAAGCAGAACCCCAACGCTCCTTTTGTTCCGAAAACGTATATTTTCGCCTCAAAGGCGGCCCCCGGTTATTATATCGCAAAGCAGATAATAAAAATGATCTGGTGTATCGGCGAAGAGATAAAGCATGACCCGATCATCCGCGAAAAGCTTAAGGTAATTTTCCTCGAGGACTATCGCGTAACGCTTTCCGAGATCCTTATGCCCGCCGCCGAGATCTCGGAGCAGATATCTCTCGCGGGAACCGAGGCTTCGGGTACGGGAAATATGAAGCTTATGCTTAACGGCGCGCTGACGCTCGGAACCTACGACGGCGCAAATGTTGAAATTCATGAGGCGGTAGGAACCGACAACATCTTTATCTTCGG
>JAFLUE010000050.1 GCA_022508945.1 Oscillospiraceae bacterium | reverse complement strand
AAAAACCTCGATCGGAAAGTCAATAGCAAAGGCGCTCGGGCGCAAATACGCGAGAATTTCGCTCGGCGGAGTACGTGATGAGGCGGAAATACGCGGTCACAGAAAGACATATGTAGGGGCAATGCCCGGAAGGATAATTGACGCTCTGAGGACAGCAAAGACCATTAACCCTGTTATACTGCTCGATGAGATAGACAAGATGAGCAGCGACTATAAGGGCGACCCGTCCTCGGCGATGCTTGAAGTCCTTGACTCTGAACAGAACAACGCGTTTGTCGATCACTATGTTGAGGTACCCGTTGATTTGAGCGAGGTTTTGTTTATAACGACAGCCAACAATCTCGACACGATCCCCGCGCCGCTCCGCGACAGAATGGAGGTCATCGAGCTTTCAAGCTATACGCGCGAGGAAAAGTTCAACATCGCCAAAAAGCACCTTATCCCCAAACAGCTCAAAAAGAACGGCGAGAGCCGCAAAAGCCTCAAAATATCTGACAGCGCGATCTATTCCGTCATCGACTTTTATACGCGCGAGGCGGGCGTAAGAAAGCTTGAGCGCAGGATATCCGAAATTTGCAGGAAATCGGCGAAGATGATCGTTTCGGGCGAAAAAACCGTAAATGTAACGGAAAAGAACATCGAGGAATTTTTGGGCATAAAGAAATACCATCCGGAAAAGCTTTCGGCGCTTGACGAGGTGGGCTTGGTGAACGGCTTGGCGTGGACCTCTGTAGGAGGAACGATGCTTCCGCTGGAGGTATTGGTGCTTGACGGAACGGGTAAGACGGAGTTTACCGGCTCTTTGGGAGAGGTTATGAAGGAGTCGGCGAAAATTGCCGTAAGTCTTACGCGGTCGCTTGCGGATAAATACGGTATAGACAAGGATTTCTACAAGAACAAGGACATCCATATCCACGCGCCCGAGGGGGCTGTTCCAAAGGACGGACCGTCGGCGGGAGTTACGCTTACGACGGCGCTTGTATCCGCGCTTTCGGGAACGCCTGTACGCAGAGATGTGGCGATGACGGGAGAGATAACGCTTCGCGGAAAGGTTCTCGCTATAGGCGGGCTTAAAGAAAAGACAATGGCGGCATATCGCGCGGGGATAATGACGGTATGTATTCCGAAGGACAACGTTCCGGACATTGAGGAAATCGACGAAAAAGTAAAGGAAAGCATAAGGTTTGTACCGGCGGAGGACATTTCGACGGTTCTTGAGACGGCGCTTGTTTTGCCGAATTGCTCATTGAAGGAGAAGCAGGAGCGCGAGGTTTCGGAAAAGAGTATGGTCAGGAAATCGGTGATGAAGAAGAAGCCGGTGTTAAACGCCTGAAACAACGCAGAGGCGACCGTAATAAAAGTCTTTGGGAAAGGTGCTTGGGGGAAACCCTTTCTGAAGAAAGGGTTTCCCCCAATGAAAGAAGAAAGAAAGTAAGCAATCGGTAAAATATCCCTCAACGAACCAAGCTCTAAAGCAACACCGCATTTACGCGGTGTTGTCTTGTGTATAGGAGAAACAAATGAACTACAACAACGCGAAATTCTTCGCCTCATACGGAAAAACAGAACAGCTCCCCTCCCCTACCCGCACGGAGATCGCCTTTATCGGGCGCTCGAACGTCGGGAAATCCTCGATGATAAACAAGCTCCTTAACCGCAAAAATCTCGCGCGAGCCTCGGCAGAGCCGGGAAAGACAGCAACGATAAACTTTTACGAGCTTGAAAACATTTTTCTGTGCGATCTGCCGGGGTATGGGTATGCGAAGACCTCAAAGAGCGAAAAGAAGCGGTTTTCGGAGCTTATCGGCGGATATCTTTCGGCAAACCGCGAGCTTGCGCTTGTGATACAGCTTGTGGACTTTCGCCATCCGCCCACCGTTGATGATATTTCGATGATAAACTCGCTTATTGACGGCGGTTTTCCGTTTGTTGTCGTGCTGACAAAGGCGGACAAGCTGTCGAAAACGCAGCGCGCCGAACGGCGCGAATTGCTGAAGAACGAGCTTCCGTGTGCGGACGAGCTGACGGTGATTGAATTTTCCTCGCAGACAGGAGAGGGAGTTGAAGATCTGAGGGGGATCATTGAGGAACTTGCGAAGGAATAACACTGACAAATGACAAAAATGAGCTGAATATATAAAGGAAATGGAGAACCAAAATCGGTTCTCCATTTTATTAAGAGTTTATATGAAAAATGAATATTATTTCCCGTAATGCTCCGAAACCTTTTTCAGATTGTCGATAATGCTCAGGTGCTGAGGACATACGCTTTCACACTGACCGCAGGAAATACAGTCGGACGCTTTTCCGAACTTGTTGTTTAGAATGTCATAGTTTGTATAGTTTACCGTCCAGCCCTTTTCATCGAGCCTCTCGCGCATATCCTCGTTATAAAGCGAGAAATACTGAGGGATAGCGATATGCTCGGGACAGCCCTCCGTACAATAAGAACAACCCGTACACGGAACGGCGATCTGAGAGTTTATGATGTCCGCCGCCTTGAAGCAAAGCGCCTTTTCCTCCTCGGTAAGAGGCTTCATATCATCCATATAGCTCAGATTGTCCCGCATTTGTTCAATATCGGACATTCCCGAAAGCACGACCATAACCCCCGGCAGGCTTGCCGCAAAGCGAATAGCCCAGCTCGATACGCTCATTTCGGGCGAATGCTCTTTAAACAGCTTTTCCGCCGCCTCAGGAACGTTCGCCAGCGTTCCGCCCTTTACTGGCTCCATTACAATAATGGGCTTGTTATGCTTAAGCGCGACCTCATAGCATTCGCGCGAATGTACCCATGGGCTTTCCCAGTCAAGATAGTTTATCTGAAGCTGTACAAATTCCATGTCGGGATATTTTGTAAGTATCTCGTCCAGAAGCTCGGGGGTGTCGTGAAAAGAAAAGCCCGCGTGCTTTACAAGTCCCTTTGCCTTTTGTTCAAGCACAAAATTAAAACAGTCGAGCTTTTCGTATTTCGGATACATATCCGCCTCGACGCCGTGAACAAGATAATAGTCGAAATAACCCGCTCCCGTTTTTTCGAGCTGACCTTCAAAAATTTTGTTTCTTTCCTCAACGGAGTTGAAAAATCCCGCGTGAAGCTTTGTCGCCAGAGTAAAGCTGTCCCTCGGATAGCGCTCTGTAAGCACTTTTTTCGCGACAGCCTCGCTTGCGCTTCCGTTATACATAAGCGCTGTGTCAAAGTAGTTAAAGCCCTTTTCCATAAACATATCCGCCATTTTCTTTACCTGCTCGACATCAACGTCCGCGGCGTTGGTTTTGTCAAGCTGCGGCATACGCATAAGCCCGAACCCTAATTTTTTCATAATTCCAAACTCCCTTCAAAACAGTTGAGTTGACCGTACACTTTAAGCCTTCGGTTACTTATTAATTATAACACGAGTTGTTGTATTTGTCAAGAAAGGAGATATGGTTATCAGACTTTTTTTGCCTTATGCCAATTATATTTTAACAGCATTCAGCCCGCGCCGAATATGACCTCGTAGTAATTCTTTGACAAAAGGAGCTTTGAATAATTTATTTTACCTTCCACAAGATGTTTTACGCGGCTGATATAATCATCATCAACAGTTATTCCCTCGTTTGGAGTGAAGATGCCGGAAGAAGCCTCGTATACTCCCGCGGCAGTGATCCAGCTTGTACCCTGACCGTGGTTGTTGATCAAGATGACCAGAGGCATACAGCTTGAATATTGGTTCGGTTCATAGTTCTGCGCGAAAATATCGCGTCCGATCATAAGCCGCGAGTCATACTCCAGTCCGAACAGGTTTGAGATCGTCGGCAATATGTCTATAGAAGAACAGGGAGTATCCACTATTATCGGTTCTTCGATAGACGCAGACCACATGATAAGGGCGTTGCGGTATCTTGAAGTGACAAGCTCGGTATCTTCAAAACCCCTAAGCTCGTTGTAATAATCCTCGTTTTCCGTCATCAAGCCGTAAGGATAGTGATCTGCGGCAAGGACTATCACGGTGTCGTCGGCTATTCCCTTTTCCTCAAGCTTGTCCACAAGATATTTCATCGCGTATTCCAGTTCTAAATTGCAGGCTATATATGCCTGGACCGCCTCAGACGCATCGGGATAGGCGGCTTGTGCCGCTTTTTTGTTTTTGGACGCCATGGCGTTTCCGATAAAGCTGTATTCAGCATGACCGCTGACGGTCATATAGTAGGCGTGGAAAGGAGTTTTGTTGTTTACATAGTCGTCCGTATAGCTGTCTACCGTCGCCTGCATCATCTCAAGGTCGGACTCCGGCCAGCTATAGGCGTTTGGTATGACAAGCCCGCCTCCCTGTCCGCCCTTGTAATCATAACCGAACGCGGTCAGATATTTGTTTCTGCCATAGTATGAATAAAGGTGGTTATGCCATGCGGGAGTGTTATAACCGAGAGCGGCAAATTGATTTCCGAGCGCAAAGGGCATATAGTCCTTTGCCGCAACCACAGACGCCCATTTTCCGTCTATCCATGTAGGGATTATGCCCGTGGTATTTGCTATCTCGCCGCCTACGGTGGATTGTGTCCAGTCGGGCTGGTAGTAATTTTTGAACACAAAGCCCTCATGCGTAAGACGATACAGCGTAGGCGTAAGCTCCTCGCTTATAAAGTACGGTGAAAAAGCCTCGGCGGTTATAAAGATCAGGTTTTTGCCTGCAAACAAGCCTGTATACTCGTTTTGCTGTGACGGTGTAAGACTGCCGAAATACTCGTGCATTGACTTCAGGGTCTTATCCGTTTCTCCTGCGGCAAGCGCCCCAAAGTCGATATCCATGATATTAAAGCCGTATTCCTTGGGCGGCTCGGGAACATCGGAGTTTTCATTCGGCTGTGTTTGTGCATTCACTTCGGAATTTCCGAGAAGAATTGGAGGCTTTTCGACATAGCTGCCGAGATCCGCCTGCGGCATACCGATCACCGAATACACCAATTCCATTTGCATTGAGGAAACAAGACCGAAATTGGAAACGGCATTATTGGCGGTGAAGTCGTAGGTGAAATAATTCTTTGCTCCCCCCATAAGCGACAGCAGGACAGCCGCCGCGTGGCATATCACAACACCCGCTCCCGTTGATATATGTATGATATTGTCATGTTTTTTGTCGCTGATGATGACCTTACGAAAAACAATAAAGACTGCCGCGGGAATAAGTGAAAGAATAAAAAAGGGAATTATGTTGAGAAAGCCTGCCCATACGGTAGACGCAAAGCCGCCTACTGCCGCTCCCGTCATAGTGCTTACGGTCGCAAGTCCGAAATACAGACCGAACATAGAGCGGCAGCCGCGCTCTATGCAGAAAATTACTGTGCATAAAACTAATATTACCGCGCCAAGTATCCTCGAAAGCTTTTTTGCGGGGATAAGGTTCAGAACAAGAGAAACAAGCAGACCCGCCGCCAAAGAAAACAGCACTACGCGCACTAAGCCGATCGAGATAAACGGCGTATATTTAAGATCGAAGATCCTCAGAAGAAGCTCGTAATACAGCGCGGAAGCGGGAAAAAACAGTGTTTGCAAAATTTGTGAAGAAACAGATTGATGATTTAATATTTCGGCTATTTGATTTTTATCCATAAGCGCTCCTAAGATCGTTTCATAATTTGATTTAATGTGTTAAAGTGATATTTCAAAAAATTCGTATTGCGTATTGATCGTATTATTGTCTGTCGGCTCGGGATATTCGACGGCGTATGATGTTATTTCGGCAGAGAGCTTGTCGTTTGCTTCGGAGGGTCCCTTCAAATAATCGCCGCTCGCGACAGTAACCACCAGAGCCGATATTGTAAACGATAAGAATATGATCGCGCTGACAGCCGCCAGAAATATAATCAGAACAAAAGCTGAGATGTATGCTATGAACTTTTTCATTATGATACTTCCTTTCTGTAACGCACAAGACCGAGGGCGGGATAAGATTTTGGAAAAAAATAATGCCGATATGTTTTCTGAGATTTTCGCCCCCGCTCTTCTGCGTTCTGCGCAGACCTCATGCCGTATACAGCTTTAAGGTCCGCGCAAAACAGGTCAAAGAACTTCCGACAAGGGTATGTCAGCATGAAACGAATATTGCGGACAATACTGCATATATTACGTTTCACGTTTATGACATCATTTCTATGCTGTCATTATTTATCATCATAGGTTTGCATATCGATGAATTCCTCGGGAATAGCCGAGATTTTATACACCTCGCATATAATGTCATAATCGCCGTCCGGCTCTATGTCGGTCGCGGCATAAAACGCGTAATAAGGCATTACCGCCGTTGATCCCGGGGTATTTTCGTAAACAATATCCGTTTTAACTATCTTCGTGTCGGCAGGCATTCTATTGTCGTCGTCATACTTATTGGATTTGAGAATAGCTTCCGCCTGCCCGGCGGTGAGTATGGGATAGTCGTCAAGCTTTTTAAGAGCGCTGTCGGAATATATCCATATTACATCAAGATTGTCGCTGCTCTCGGAAAACGAAAAATGCGTTGTATTTATCCAGTAATTGACTATCTGCTCTTTAAGCTCGCCGTCCGCCTCATAGACATAGTCTCCGTAAAAACGGGATTGTCCCGGCATTGGATCGGCATAGCCCGTAAGCTCCTTATATTCTTCCGCGAGATAGCTTAGCGCCTCATCTCTTTCTGCTGTGGTGGCGTTGCTTGTAAAATTGTATACCTCGGGCAGTTCGACAGGGTCGCTGAAAAGGATCTGTGCGGCATACGCCGAGTTCAGATATATGCTTATTCCCTCGGCCTCAGCCTGAACGTATGTCATGCTGTTCATATATCGCAGCATACGGTCGACAAGCGCCTCGATCTCCTCGGGAGTTGCTCCCGCTTCTTTGGCAAGTTTGCGCTGCTGCTCGATAGAGCTTGTCAAATCCTCATAAGTGTCGGTGATAGTGAGGCTGTTCTCCGGTATCCCCAGCACGGCGGCTATCTCCTTAACGCGCGCGTACATTCTGTCAAGGTCGGGCGTCTCGGTGGAGCCTGACATATACACCGGCATAGTTTTAAGGTCAGCGCCATTCCAGGGGCTTGATATCTCAAGCTCGCTTGAGTACAGCGATTCAAGCGTGCCGCCTCCCTTACCGCCGAGAGTCACTCGTCCTTTAAAGGAAATTACAGGTAGATAGCTGTACTCGCTGAAATCAAGCTGAGGTGGATCGTACGCGTTATTCTCCCCCGAGCTTGAGCCGCTGTTTACTGTGTCGGAGCTGTTTGTTCCCGAAGATGAAGCAGGGTTGCTTGCATCAACTATCGGCGGTTTTGCTGCGGGAGTGTGGTTTACCGCCACGGCTATCAGTGCCGCTGCCGCCAGTGTCGCCATTCCCGATGTTATGCCGATGAACAGATTGCTTATCCGACGCGGTTTTTTTTCCGCGTCCGTTATAAGCACAGGGTCGAGATCGGTGATCATATCAAGTAAGTTTTTTCCGTTATTATTCATAAAATAACCCCTTCTTATTGTGGCAAATTCAAACCGTTATTCCCTGCTCGGCGAGATACTCGCGAAGCTCGTTCCTAAGCCTGAAAAGCGTGGTTTTGACGCTGCTTTCGGATTGACCGAAGCGCTTTGCGATATCGCTCACCGAATCGAGATACCAATATCGGCGCATAAAGATATTGCGTTTGTCCTCCGTCTTTGAGAAAAGGAATTTGTTTATAAGCTCCAGCACCATATCAGCCTCCGCTTCCTCCTCAATGCTGCAGCTTGTGGGCAGACATTCCGCCATTTCGTTCGATAACTCCACAAGCACAGCATCGCGCTTGAGCGCTGAACGTTCTCGGCAGAGCGAGATCGAAATATTTCTCGCGATACGCGCTAAAAACGCGAACAAGTAAGAAGCGGGATCGGTAGGCGGAATGCTTTCCCACGCACGAAGGTAGGTGTCGTTTTCGACCTCCTCGGCGGTGAGGGCGCTTCCTGTAATATGTTTTGAGATATTGACGATGCGCTTGCCGAATTTGCGCTGAGTCTGTCTTATAGCGTTCTCATCGCGTTTAAAGTACAGTTCAACGATCTTCCGATCTTCCATTGCCGCTGTTGTCCTTTCGTGTGATACTTGCCGCGAAATAATCTCATCAAGCTCAGAAAAGATATCGATGAATTGCGAGCTTTCATTTGCCGAAAATGCCATTTCATGAAAGCTGTTCAAACTCTGCACAGCAGACCTATCAGCCGTCTTTATGTCTTCCATTGCCGTAATTCCCTTTCGTACGATCGTTATGGAGATATTAACGTTAATATTTTTCCGAGGGATTATTTTTACCCCCTCAACATAAAAAACGCAATTTTTAAAGGGAAGGTTACAAGATTTTGAAAAATTTTTTATAAAAATACAAAAAAATGCATTATTCTCTCTGCGCTGCTTTCTTTTTGATTTAGTATCGGGTATGACTTTGTTTTTTTGGCTCATGTATGTAAATGAAAGCGTAGACATTGTTCAGTTATATCATATCACACTTAAGATAGCTCGAATATTACAACAAGCAATTCGATTTTCGGCAAAAAAATCGCCCCGCACAAACGTGCGGGACGAAACTCGTATGATTGTCAACAAATAGAGAACAGAGCAAATATCTAATCTCTAATTTCTAACCTCTAATTGGTGACCCGTACGGGAATTGAACCCACATAGAGGCTTTTGGTAATTTATTACAAATGCCACCAACACGCATCACAAAGCCAAAATATAGCAAGTTACAGCAGGATGGTTTTAGTAGGTTTTTATAGGAATAATGTACAAACGATGTACGGAATTTAAGCACTTTCGCCCCTACCGTCTGCATTTTTTAGATATTACAGTTTACGGTTGATAATGGTTAATTTACAATTTTGGTTAATTTGAATGCTTTCTAAATGCTGAGGATTTTTTTATTCAAAATAATAGCGATGGAGCGTGTTAGGAAGTAAAGTATGAAGAACAATGGTTTCTATGCGTGTTCTATAATGAAATAATGTTCCTCCCCTAATATCGGGAATTTTTTAGTAAACGCTTGGTTTTGTCTCATCATTTGGTTAATAATTTAAGAAGTAGCCCATAAGATACATTTCCACCCGCTGGACAGCAAGTTTCTTTTTTGTTGTTGTCTCCCCCTGACAGAGAAACAATTTATTCTTTTGCGCTCCCGCTCCTAAAGTAGTGAAATGTATGAGATCGCTTAACTTTTGTCTTTTGGCAATATTTTAAAATCAATCGCATGTTGGTTCTTAGTCTTTTTGAAGAATATTGTGAAATAGAGCTTGTTTTTTCTTGCAAATTATGGTATAATAAATATAAAGCCATTAATGTACATACGTTATCAAACTTGGAGATTACCAGATTATTTTGTGGCTGCGACGGTTTGATTTGGACTTTGGGCTCATCGAACATCCGTTAAGAGAAGAGAAAGATTTGAAAAATGATCTCTTCGCTTAAGTTAGATATTTGATGTTGGCGCTTTTATGAATAGTAATCTGTTTGACTGAAATTTGAGGAGGGACTATAATGATTACGAATACAAAAGGAAGACTTGTTACCGATAACGATAAAGTAGGCATTGCAAAGCTGGACGGAATTCCCATTGACATAAAGGGTGATGCAAGAGTAAAAGATGTAATTGACAAGATGTCTCAATTTGGTTTGATTACATTTTCAAGAGAAGAAGGCTTCAAAAGCACCCATTACACGATTCATTTTATCAAGCCTGTAGAGAAATTGCAACAGCTATATAATTTAGGCGATGAAGTTCTTATCTTATGCTGCACTAACGGTAATTTCGAAGAATTTAAAAGCAGAACAAAGGATTTTTTAGACAAAATTGTGACATCAGAATATAAGAATCGTCTGGACAAAATTACTTGTTTTTTGTTTGACGACTGTGAAAACATTGCTAATCTGGTAAAACAGGATAGAATAGATAACCCTGATTCAAGACTTATCGTGCCTTTCTCATATTCTGAAGTGTGTGATGGTTTGTCAGAAGATTTTCTTCAGGGAAGGCTACGATCTTTCTTATATGAACGCGATCTGTTTGGTGTAGCGACCCCTTTACAGAATGATTATATGTTTTTTGGAAAGGATAGAACCAATATCATTTCTGAGTTGTACGGAAGGTACATACAAGGCGAACATGGTGGTTTGTTTGGACTTCGGAGGATTGGAAAGACATCTATATTATATTTATTACAGCAAAAAGTTGCTCAGGCGAACGGTGTTGTAAAGTATTTTGATTGCACAAAGTATCATCATTTGAGGTGGTATCAGTTTTTAAGGCAAATAATCGTGGAAATGATCGAAACATCCTCTGAGGGCGAGTCAGATGATAAGGTAAGGGAAACTTTTGTTTCTGATGAATATGATGAGGCAACCGCAAACCTTTCATTTGAGAGTGACTTAACACACCTATTTGGTCTGATCTCAAATAAAAGAATGCTGTTCATTTTTGACGAAATAGAGCAGATTTCTTATTCCACCTCCCCCTCGGCTCATTGGAAAAGCGAAAACGATTCCCTTTTCTTCTGGCAAGCTATCCGTTCAGTTTATCAGACAAACCCCCAATTATTTTCGTTTGTAATAACTGGTGTTAATCCTAAATGTATTGAGGATAGCAAAATCAACGGTGTTGATAATCCGATCTTCAATATTCTTGTTCCTATTTTCGTTCCATTGTTTGACTTAAATGATGTTAAATCCATGGTTTCTCACATAGGCGGACATATTGGTCTTTCATTTGATGAAGAAATATATACCAAATTAGTTGATGATTATGGCGGACATCCGTTCTTGACAAGACAGGTCTGCAGTAAGATCAACAAAGAACTGCTTGAGGAAAACCAACAACGGCCGTATACTGTCTCTAAATATACATACGATAAACGTTCCGGGGATTATCTCAAGCAAATGGAAGCTGTTCTTTCTCAGATCCTGGGTGTATTAGAGGATTATTATCTAAATGAATATGAGCTGCTAAAGATACTAGCTTTAGATGGAAGCGATGCTTTTAAAGGAAGACTTGTATATGGTGACAGTTCAATTTCCCATTTGTTAGGTTACTGCCTGGTCAAAAAAGATGCAAACGATTATTATATAAATATAAAATCTATAGGCAACTATCTTGTTCAAAAGCATAGGTATGATAAATCTCTCAACAATGATGATGACAGAAGTAGTATGATTTCAGAACGAAGAAGAAAAATTGAAAACAAGTTGAGAGAATTAATAGCAGTCAATATTCAGATGAAATATGGAAAAAGGTCCCGAGAAACCCTGCTCAAAAAACTTAAAGGCTCAACCCTTGATCAAACTCGAGAAACAACAATAATTAATGCCCCGGATCTGACAACTGCAATGGAGGCACTGTATTTCTGGCAATTAAAAATACTTATTGAAAAAGATTGGGCAGATTATCAAAGTATGTTTGGCGACAAAAATAAATTTGTAATATTTTTTGATACGATCAATAATTTCAGAAAGGTCGATTCGCATTCTAACCGTATTTCTGAAGAAGATTATGCAATTATGAAAACTGCACTTCGTTTTTTTGAGGAAAGACTGTTTATTTAAAAATGGTTACTTACAACTACTGTATCAAAGTGTAGATGTTCACGCTTAAATCATATGTCATCCTCATAACTTGCCATGTTTCAATAATGGTAAAAAGCCGTAAGAAGTAATCCGTATTATTCATCGAGTATGTTGATTATTGGGCTATTGGTATGGTCAGCAAGTATACGTCAGAGACCTACTAGTTTAATACAACTATAATATGACAGATTACGCGGTTATTTGGTGTTTTAACGGATTATCTTCTCGAAATAAGTGAGGGCAAGATCATTGTATCCTATTTTGGAATGTCTGTTGATGAAAAGAATATTCCGTATGTCTTTAGGCTCTTAGATAAATTTCTAAAAGCCAACCCTGTAAGCATATCTGCAATGACTGTTTCAGGAATGACTGTGTTAATATTTAATTCAAATTAAGATGAAATATTGTATTCATTACATATCTACCCCCATAAACTTCGTGATGTTAATCACATATGAGGAGCAAGTCAAATGATGTGTTTTTAACTTTCAATAGTTGACTATAAAACATCTATCATCTGTAAATAGTTTAGCACTCTTTATTTAATTCAATTGAGAAAACATATAGTTGGTATTGACTTTTCAACCCTATATATGGTATAATATATTTGTCAAATAAATGTAATGTGAGGCTACATATAGAATTCTATTTTGATGACAATTAAAAAAACAAATGAAAAGGACAACCGCAATGAAATATGAGAATTTAGTTTTTAAGATTCCACAGGAATCGCCTACATACCGCGAAGATTCTGCTTTTGTTATTAAACAAATCACAGCTATTTTAGATGCGCGTAAATTGGCGAATGATAATAAAATCATTATCAACACAAATTTGCGAATGGGTCTGCCACTTGAGAATATAAACAAGATTGCTGGACCTATGATTGAAGCATGGGCTGGAGAGGTATTTGCGGGGATTCGAGACGATATGAATAACGAATATCGTCTTATCAATGTTGAGGCGCAAGATCGGCTAGGAATGTCGGATGTTATTCTGCAATTTAGGAAAAGTGATTCGTTTTTTGCCCTTGGCAAGCAAATCGAAAATCTCCAATTCTTCCTCTGTCAGTCC
>JAFLUE010000005.1:29413-38696 GCA_022508945.1 Oscillospiraceae bacterium | reverse complement strand
GCGCCGGTCACCCGACCTACTCCCTTAGCAGGGGAGCCCCTTCACCACTTGGGTAGTTCTCCGAATGATGACCAATGTTATTTAATCACAAAATTTATTATAGCATATCCTTTTGTATTTGTCAATAGCTTTTTGCAAAAATGACATGAAAACTTGTGAGAGTTGACAGTTGACAAAAAAGGAAAAAAAATATATAATTTAAATTGTATGATATATTGCAGACTGTATATAAACTCTCAAAAACAACGTAATAGAAAATCGTGAATTTCAAAAAGCTTGAATTTTTTTAATAACTCCTCAAAACAACGCTTTTGGGTTTTTCTACAAGCTGAAATATATAATTAATATTGTATGAAAGGAATGTTGTAAATGCCGATAAAAATTGCAGACGGACTTCCCGCCCAGAGTGTGCTTGAAGACGAGCATATTTTTGTTATGACGGAGTACCGCGCGCTTCACCAGGATATACGTCCGCTTAAGATAGGACTTCTTAACCTTATGCCGACAAAGATCACGACTGAAACACAGATCCTGAGATGTATGTCAAACACTCCTCTGCAAATAGAGGTTGAGCTTGTGGGAGTATCGTCGCACACAAACAAAAACACCCCTCAGGAGCATCTGCTTGAATTTTACAAGACCTATGACGAAATAAAGAACGAAAACTTCGATGGGTTCATAATAACGGGCGCACCCGTGGAACAGCTTGAATTCGAGGAAGTGGACTATTGGGACGAGCTTTGCGAGATCATGGACTGGACGACCACTCACGTTCATTCCACTCTCCATATATGCTGGGGAGCGCAGGCGGCGCTGTTTCATCACTACGGGATCCGGAAATATCCGCTTAAGGAAAAATGCTCGGGGATATTTCTCCACAAGCTCCTTACGCCGAAATCGCGCCTTTTCCACGGCTTCGACAGCGAGTTTCGCGCGCCGCATTCCCGTCATACCGAGACCCGCGCGGAGGATATCCTAAAAACTCCCGATCTTAAGCTTATGTCAGTTTCTGACGAGGCGGGCGTTTACGCCGTAGGAAACGAAAGCGGCTCGCAATTTTTTATCACGGGACATTCGGAATACGACGTCAAGACCCTCGACAGCGAATATCGGCGCGATCTCGAGCGCGGACTTGATCCTAAAATACCAAAGCATTATTATCCCGGCGACGATCCCAAAAACGAGCCCGAGCTGAGCTGGCGAGCGCACTCCACACTCTTGTTCACAAACTGGCTGAACTACTTTGTATATCAGACAACACCGTTCGATATCTCAAAGAGCGTTTGAATTTTTAGTCAATACCGCACAAAAACCTTAATTTCGTCATTTGCGGTATTGACGTTTTCGCAAAATTTAAGGAATAATAAAAAATACGGTTGCAATTCTTATAGAAGTATGATATACTATAAATAGTAGAGTGTAAATTATAAAATTTAATTATGAAAGGGATGATGTATATGTCGGAAGATAGACCTGTTGTTCATTCGATAATAGAAATATCAATGGATCCGAACCGCACAACAGCCTTTGTTTCTTTTACAAGGCCCGAAAACGGCGGCATAGATATTTCCGTAGACAAGATTATGGCCGCTCTTAATGAAAAAAATATTTCGTTTGGCGTACTTAAAGAAGCCATCACAAAAGCTGTAGAACGCAAGCTTTATAACGAGAACATATGCGTGGCTCGGTGGGAAGCTCCGGAAGACGGGATCGATGGGGAAATAAGATATTTCTATAAGCCGGAGCAGAATGCCGCGCCCGTTGAAAACGAATACGGTATCGTTGACTACAAAAATCTCGGGCTTGTCAGAAATATAACTAAAGGCACGCCTATCGCGACCATTTCCTTCCCTACCGACGGAAAGCCCGGAACGGATATTACGGGGCGCGTTGTTTTACAGAAAAAGGGTGTTCCCGTAAAGCTGAATATCGGCGTGGGTACGTCTTTGGTAAACGACGGCGCGGAGATAATCGCGTCGGTAGACGGAAATCTCTCGTTTAAAAACGGAGCGTTTTGCGTTGATGAAACGCTGATCATAAACGGCGACGTCGATATTTCAAGCGGAAATATTGATTTTATCGGAAGCGTTACCGTAAAAGGAAGCGTTTTCGAGGGCTTCAGAGTGACCTCCAAAAAGGACATAAATGTTTTTGGCTCCGTAAACAACGCCGAGCTGTACGCCGACGGAAACATCACCATTAAGATCGGCAGCATAAACTCAAGCATCGAATGCCGCGGAGACGCAAAGTTCGGGTATTGTGAAAACTCAAACGTAAAATGTAAGGGAAATGTTGAGAGTTCATCGTTTGTCGGCGGAAATGTTTTTGCGGGGAAAAAGATAATCGCTTCGGGAAAGGGCGTTATGCTTGGCGGAAAATACACCGCCCTCGACGGAGTCGAAGCGTCTGTTATTGGCTCGGATAAATATGTCAAGACCGAGCTTACCCTCGGAAACAACGCAATATTAAGCGAGGAACGCGACAATCTCGAAAAGAGCATAATCCAGATGGAAGGCGAGATCGAACAGCTCACCAAGATCATTGACACTCTCGCGGAGTTTGCCAAGGTCGGAAAGCTCTCGCCCGAGCGCGAAAACATGAAGACCGTATCTGTCAGAAGCCGCATTAAAATGCAGTCTGAGATAAAAAAGAACAAGGCGCGTATCGAAGAGATAAACAAAGACCTCGAACTAATGCAGAATGTTTCTGTTTCGGCAAAGCGCATG
Organism: Oscillospiraceae bacterium; assembly: GCA_022508945.1. GTDB lineage: Bacteria > Bacillota > Clostridia > Oscillospirales > Ruminococcaceae > CAG-115. Next base: position 35,970 of record JAFLUE010000005.1, on the reverse strand, counting down.
ATCTATCCCGGAGTCAGACTCAGGATAAATTCGAGCATTCTCGTCCTGAAAAACATAGAAAACAACGTCAAGGCTATTGTTGATAAGGGAGAGATCATATTTGTCCCATTGAGATGATCGGATCAAACAAAACAGGCAAAACAGGGAGCGTCCGTAAACGGCGCTCCCTGTTTGTTGACTGTATTTAAACTCTCAAAAACTATGTAATAGAGAATCGCGAATTTCAAAAAGCTTAAAATTTTTTCTTTTGAAAAATTTTAAGCGGTTCTCACTTTGCGGCGGCTCCGCTGCCGCAAAGTGATGAATTTTGAAATTCTTTTTAAATAAATCCGTTAAAACAACGTTTTTGGATTTATATACAGTTTGCAGGGAGCGTCCGTAAACGGCGCTCCTTATTTTTATATGCAAAAGCTCCGCCGAAAATTCGGCGGAGCTGAATGATCTCGGATCATACATTTTGCTTGGGCTTTTCGTTGTTTTCCGAAGCGAGCTTATGTTCGACAAAGGAATTCAGCATCTGCTTTATATCAACGCCCAGACCGTCAAGAAGTCCCGATGAAGCCTGAGTGGTTGCTTCGGTAATGTCCTTGACCAGCTTTGCGGTGTTTCCGTCGCCGTACATTGTGATCTTGTCAATGTTTTCAAGCGGCTTTGCGATTGCCGAAGCGATCGCGGGCATCTGCTCGAAATACATCTGCAATACCGCGGCTTCCTCCATCTTCCGCATTGCCTCGGCTTTTTTGTCAAGGCCCTCCGCCTCCGCAAGAGCCTTTGCTCTCACAGCCTCAGCCTCGGCGATACCCTTAGCGCGGATACCCTCCGCCTCCTGCTCCGCGGCAAAGCGCGCCGCCTCCGCCCTTGCTTTTTCGGCTGCTGCTTCGTTCTGTGCGGTCACGAGAATAGCCGCCGCCTCGTTTTTCTTGATCTCAAGCTCAGCCTCGGCTTTTCTGATTTCCTCGTATTTTTTCGCGTCGGCGTTTTTGGAAACGGTATAAAGCTCCGCATCGGCTTTTTGCTGTGCGGCGTATTTCTGCGCCTCTGCGGTCTTCTTGACCTCTGCCTCGAGCGCTCTTTCCTTTATTTCCGCTTCCTTCGCCTTTATTTCGACCTCTTTTTCCTGCTTTGCGAGGTTCGCGTTTGCGGTTGTGATCTCGATGGTTTTGCGCTGTTCTTCTTCCTGGATCTTATACGCCGCGTCAGCCTCCGCCTTCTTTATATCCGCCGAGCGCTTAAGCTCCGCCTGCTTTATTTCAAGCTCGTTCTGACGGACAGCGATAGCGGTCTCGCTGTCGACCTTGGCGTCGTTTGCCTTACGGTTGGCTTCCGCCTGAGCGATCCTTATATCGCGCTCCGCTTCCGCCTTTGAAATAGCCGCCTTTTTGCGTATCTGCATTGTGTTGTCGATACCCATGTCGTTTATAACGCCGTTGTCATCGACAAAGTTCTGCACATTAAACGAAACTATCTCCAGACCCATTGCCTTCAGATCGGGGTCGGCGTTCTGCCTGACCTTATCCGCGAAAGCCTGTCGGTTTGAGATCATTTCCTCAAGCCGCATCTGTCCGACAATTTCACGCATATTTCCCTCGAGGACCTCCCGCGCGACGCCGGTTATGTACTGAACATTCTTGTTCAGGAAGTTCTGCTGGGCTTTGTCGATCGTTTCGGGAGAGGGCGAGATCTTTACGTTTACGACCGCGTCGATCATAATGTTGATATAATCCGCGGTAGGAACAGCCTGAGAGGTCTTTACGTCAACCGACATAAGCGCCAGTTCAAGCACGTCGCATCTCTCAAAAAATGGCAGCTTTACCGAGGCTTTACCGATAACGACCTTTGCCTTTCTTCGCAGACCGCTTATAATAAACGCCTTATCGGGCGGGGCTTTGCGATAGCCCGCCGCAAACATGATTATAATAACCAGCAAAACCACCACAGCTATTACAACCGGAACCGTTAAATCCTTTGGCATAGTATTACTCCTTTCAAATTCGCGCACAAACAAAATTAAAACAAATATATGCGCTGAACATATTATACAATATTCACAATCACTTTGTCAATAGCACGGTAAAAATTTGTAGAAATTTTGAAATTTTTTTAAAATTTATGCAAAATGCCTCTTGACGAGAGGTGTTTTTTGTTATATTATAAGTGTATAGATTTTTAACGCAGGTCAAATTGAATATCTTAGTATAAAACGAGGTCAAAATGAAAATTTTAAACGAAATAGTCGAGCTTGACAAAAAAGCGGCGGCGCGCGCGGAGGCTGAAATAGACGCGGAGCGTAAGCGCTCGGCTGAATTCGGAAACGCCGCGGCAAAATCCCGCGCGGAAAAGCTCGAGGCAGAGCGCGAAAAGATACAAAAGCTTCGCGGCGAACAGGAGAAAATACTCTCCGAAAAGCTTTCGGGCGCGGAAAAGGAAAAAGACCGCCGCTGTAAAGAGCTTTCGGATATATTTTCCGAAAACAAGGCACGCTGGAAATCAGAGATCATTTCTCGCATAACGGAGGGATAAAATGGCGTTTGCTTCAAACGCGGTTCTCGCGAAATCCCGCGCGGTATACGGGCGAAGGCTTACAAAAGAGGATTATATGCGGCTTTCGTCGATGAAAACCGTCGCGGATGTCTGCGAATATCTGAAGAAGACCCCGCGATATGAAAGGAGTCTTTCGGACGCGAATCCCCGCACAATGCACCGCGGAAGACTCGAGGAGCTTTTAAAGCGCGCGGTCTATGATGTTTTTGAAAGCTTCCATATTTTCGATTACAGCAACTGCAAGAGTTACTTTAAGTTTATTGTCGCAAGGCTTGAGATCGAGCAGATAATTTCGGCGGTAAGCGCCGTGCTTTCCAAAAGCTCGGACTTTTATATCGCTACGCTCCCGACGTTTATTACCAAAAATTCACGGGTCGATCTGCCGTCTATCGCCAGCGCGGAAAATATCGCAAATGCCGCGGAAATTCTCAAAAAAACGCCCTACTGTACGGGCAAAAAGCTTAAAGAGATGCTTTCCGAGGCGGCTCTGACGGGATTTCTCAGCATTCCCGACTTTGAAAGCGCGCTGTATTCGGAATATTATCTGAGACTGCTCAGATCGATCGAAAGCGAATTTCACGGACGCGAGAAAAAAGAATTCAAAACCGCTGTTTTAAAAACCATCGATATGGAAAACGTGGTTACGTTCTGCCGAATGGCGCGCTTTTCCGGACAGACCTCAAAAGAAAACCGCGCGTCGCTCATTCCGTTTAAATACAGGCTTTCCGCAGACGAAATAGAAGAGCTTTCAAAAGAAAAAAGCGTGGAAAAGATCGCTCTTTACCTTGAAAAAAAGGGCTGTCACGGAACAAATACAGAAACGATCGAGCTTCTTACGGAATCAATAAGCTTTAAGAATCTCGAAAAAACGATCCGCCTTTCGCAAAGCCCCGCAGTGGTATATTTTGCGCTGACACAAAGCCTTTCGATAGAGCTTAAGAACATCAAAACTCTTACCGAGGGAGTACGTTACGGACTAAACGGCGGAGATATCCTCAAAATGTTGGTATTATAGTAATTATATAGCTTGTAAAAATCAACACTCGGACTGTCGAGAAGCCCCTCCGAATGCGCGAAAGCCTTGCCGCGGCCGGGCTTTGCGCCTGCCGCGGTAAGGCTGACAAAGCAGATGGGGGAGTTATCGGCTGTCTGACTATGACATTATAAGGTGGTGAAAAAAAATGGCGATAGAAAAAATGTCGCTGTGGTCGGTCGAGGGATGCGAGGAAAAACTTGACGCGGCTTTGGCGGCGTGCTGTGAGAGCGGCGTGTTTCAGTTTATCTCCGTGGGGAAAACGCGCGGACTTACCGAGCAAAATCCCTATCGCGAGGCGCTTTCAAAGCTGAGCGATCTGGCGTCAAATCTGAAGATACCCGTGCAAACCCGACTTTTCGGCGAGATAACATATGAGACTCCCGAGGAATTTTACGAGTATTCGGACATCATAAGCGCCCGCTTCAGCGAGCTTTCCGAAACCTTGAAGAAAACAAACGCCGACCTCGAGGACTATAAGCACACGAGCGCGTATGTAAAGCATCTTATGGGACTTGACGTTTCATTTAAAGACCTTTTTTCGCTTAAATACATTAAAACGCGCATAGGAAGGCTTCCCGCGGAAAATGAGATAAAGCTCGGCTATTACACGAAAAAATGCTTTGTGTTTGTGCCGTTTGAAAGAAGCTCGGATTATGTATACGGAATATATTTCAGCCCGAATAATGTCGCGGAATTTTCGGATGAAATAATGAACAGGTTAGGCTTTGAGCGAACGAGGCTTCCGGATTATCTCGAGGACAACGCCGAAAACGCCGGCAAAAAGCTTGAAGAGATGATTGCCGCGGAAGAGGAGTCGAAAAAGAAAACCGAAGAAGAGCTTGCTTATTTTACCGATAAGGTCAGCGCGGAGCTTTCGGCGATCTTATCCAAGCTTAAATTTAAATCGGACTGCTTTGAGTTAAGGAAAAAGGCTATAATTTCGGGAGGAAAATTTTCGTTTTCGGGATTTTCGCCTACAGCCGATGGCGAAAAGCTTTCGGAGCTTTTGAAAAAAGCGGGAGAGGATATCGTCTGCGAGGTTATTCCGATAGAACATAAGGGAGCGTCGGACGCGGTTCCCGTAAAGCTTAAAAACAACATCATCACCCGCCCGTTTGAAATGTTTATACGAATGTACGGACTTCCCTGCTACAGCGGATTCGATCCGACTCCTTATGTCGCGTTTACTTATATGCTGATGTTCGGTATAATGTTCGGCGATGTGGGACAGGGGATCGTGGTGTCGCTGCTGGGGCTTCTGCTTACGAAGCTTACGAAAAACCCCCTTGCGCCTATAATGACAAGGCTCGGTATTTTCTCGGCGCTTTTCGGGTGTGTTTACGGGTCGGTTTTCGGTATTGAAACCATAATCACCCCCATTTACCACCGCGAAAACATCTGGCACGAGGTATGCAAGCTTTTAAGCGGCTTGGGAATACCCGAACACCCCGAAAACATTTTCCAGGCGGCTATGGTCATACTGATCTTCGCGCTTATTCTCGGAGCCGTCCTGATCCTTATTTCAATAATCTTCAACATTATCAAAAACTTCCGCGCGAAAAAAACCGGAGAAGCGCTCTTCGCGGTAAACGGAGTTTCGGGAGCGGTCATATATGCCGCGCTTTTGTTCGGAGCGTGCGGGACATTTTTGTTCGGACTTGAGATGTTCAGCATTCCGTATGTTATGATCCTGATGATCCTGCCGGTGGTGCTGATCTTCCTGAAAGCGCCGCTCACTGCTCTTATTGAACACAGACACGTTGAGTTCAGTATAGCCGAAGCGTTTATCGACGTTCTGGAAGGCGCGATAACGTTTTTGTCAAACACAATGAGCTATCTCAGAATAGGCGGCTTTGTGCTTTCACACGCGGGCTTTATGCTTGTCGTATCCCAGCTTGCGGGAACGGCAGATCCGAATGCTCCCGTAACGGTCGGAACAGTTATAACTTATATTATAGGAAACCTTCTCGTTATGGGCATAGAAGGTCTGCTTTCGGGAATACAGGTCTTAAGACTCGAATTCTACGAGGTCTTCAGCCGCTTCTACGACGGAAACGGAAGAGGCTTTACGCCCGTAACGCTCGATGTAACCTTAGATTAATTTTTATTTCGGAGGAATAAAACTATGGATAAAATACTTTTTTTCGTTCTGCCGCTTTTCGCTGTGGCGCTTGTTATGTCGCCGATCTTCGTGGCGCTTTACCGTAAAAGCAAGGGAAAAAGCGTAAACGCAAAGCGGGCTGTAATAACAAATATCGCGTCATTTTTCGGGATCCTGCTTATGACGACATTTCTGCCGTTTACAAGCGCGTTTGCTGAAACAGTAGACGCAGCCGCAAACGCCGCGGGAGTTTTGACCGACTCGGGCATCAAATACCTTGCTGCCGCTCTTTCAACCGGCGTAGGCTCGATAGCCGCGGGAATTGCCGTAGGCTCCGCCGCGCCTGCCGCGATAGGCGCAATTTCCGAAAATGAAAAGGTGTTCTCAAAGGCGCTGATCTTCGTTGCGCTCGGCGAGGGCGTTGCGATCTACGGTCTGCTTATTTCAATATTGATCTTGTTTGGTTAATTGCAAAATCCGAGGGAAATTATGAAGTTTTTTCTGATAAGCGATAATATCGATACAAAAATGGGTATGCGTATCGCGGGGATCGAGGGCGTCGTCGCACACACCGCCGAGGAGGTCTCCGCCGCGCTTTCGGAAGCGGTAAATGACGAGGATATCGCCGTTGTGCTTATGACAGAGATATGCTCTAAGCTTTGCCAGAAAAAGGTTTACGACATAAAGCTGAATTACCGCCGTCCGCTTATTGTTGAAATTCCCGACCGCCACGGTTCAAATGGAATTTCCGATTCAATAAGCCGCTATATCGAGGAGTCAATAGGAATAAAGCTGTAAACAGTTTTCGGAATATCCGAGCGCGTATTTTGAAATTCTTTTAAATCAATCGACCAAAACAACACGATAGGCAATCTCGAA
>JAFLUE010000005.1:17282-29313 GCA_022508945.1 Oscillospiraceae bacterium | reverse complement strand
AAACGGAGCGCAGCGGAGTGTGCCGTCAAGTGATGAATTTTGAAATTCTATTAAATCAATCGACCAAAACAACACGATAGGCAATCTCGAATTTCAAAAAGAACTAAAATTTTTCCAAAGAAAAATTTTAGTTCGGTTCTCACTTGACGGCTAAACGGAGCGCAGCGGAGTGTGCCGTCAAGTGATGAATTTTGAAATTCTATTAAAATTAGGAGAATTTTATGGATCTGAACGAGATAAACCGCTATAAAATGGGGATGTTCAAAGAGAACGTCAAAAAACAGGCTGACGAGGAGATTGCCATGCTGACCGCAAAGATACGCGATCAGAAAAGCGCCGCGGGAAAGGAAAAGGAAGAAGCCGCCGTGCGCGAGGCTATCTCTCAGCTCCGCCGTGAACAAACCGCTTTTGAACAGCGCTATAAGCGCGAGCTTTCACGCTGCGACTATGAGACCACAAAGGCTGTCCGCATCCACCGCAAAGAGCTTGTGGACGAGTTTTTCGAGGAGATAGGCCGCGATCTGAGGGCTTTTGCCGAAAGCGAGAAATACGGCGAATATCTCGAACGGTCAATCGAAAAAGCGCGAAAAGCGCTCGGAGAAAAATGCGTTATACTTTGTGCTCCGCGCGATGTTGAAAAACTGGAAAAGCTCTGCAAAAACAAGAGCAAAGGCGAGATCCGCGCCGACAGCAGCATAATGCTCGGCGGTATCGGGGCGCTCGACGAGGGAAAGGGCTTATTCTGCGATTTCACGCTCGACAAGGCTCTCGACGATGAAAGAGCCTCGTTTTCCGACAAAAAAGAATTAAGATTGTGAGCGGGTAAGTGGGTGAAGATTTTGAACACGATTTATTCAATAAACGGACCGGTCGTAAAGTCCGCCGAAACAAAAGACTTTTCCATGCTCGAAATGGTCTTTGTGGGTGAGCGCAGGCTGATCGGCGAGGTCATAGGAATTACCGACGAATTTACGACGATCCAGGTATATGAAGACACCGCGGGTCTAAGGGTCGGAGAGCCGATCTTCGGCACGGGCGCGCCCGTTTGCGCGAATCTGGGTCCGGGAATAATCTCAAACATCTTTGACGGAATAGAACGTCCGCTCAGGGATATGACCAAATTGTCCGGAGCGTATGTTACGGAAGGCAGCAGCCTGTTTTCGCTTGATACGGAGCGCGAGTTTGATGTCACAATGACCGCAAAGATCGGTGACAGACTCAGCGGCGGCGATATTTACTGCACGACGCCCGAAACGCCGCTTATCACGCACAAGTGTATGGTGCCTTCGGATATAAGCGGCGAGGTCGTATTTGCCGCGGAAAGCGGAAAATACCGCGTAAATGACGTTGTTCTGAAGCTGAGGCTCGAAAACGGCGAGGAACGGGAGCTTACGCTTGTACAGCGCTGGCCGATAAAGATCCCGCGCCCGATCAAAAACCACTTGCGCGCAACCGTACCGCTTGTGACCGGACAGCGCATAATCGACACGATCATTCCCGTGGCAAAGGGCGGGACCGCGGCGATACCCGGAGGCTTCGGCACGGGAAAAACCATGACCCAACACCAGCTCGCGAAATGGTGCGACGCGGATATTATAGTGTATATAGGCTGCGGAGAGCGCGGAAACGAGATGACTCAGGTTCTCGAGGAATTCGCTGAGCTTATCGACCCGAAATCAAACCGCCCACTGACTGACCGCACCGTACTGATAGCAAATACCTCGAATATGCCCGTGGCGGCGCGCGAGGCTTCAATTTATACCGGTATAACACTTGCCGAATACTACCGCGATATGGGATATCATATCGCGATCATGGCTGACTCGACCTCTCGCTGGGCAGAGGCGCTTCGCGAGATCTCCGGCAGACTTGAGGAAATGCCCGCGGAGGAAGGCTTTCCCGCGTATCTTCCCTCAAGGCTCGCGGAGTTTTACGAGCGCGCGGGATATGTCGAGAACCTTAACGGAACGGAAGGCTCTGTTACGATAATAGGCGCGGTATCCCCTCAAGGCTCGGACTTTTCGGAGCCTGTAACGCAGAATACAAAGCGCTTTGTGCGGTGTTTCTGGGCTTTGGACAAGTCGCTCGCGTATGCGCGCCACTATCCCGCTATCGACTGGAACAGCAGCTATTCGGAATACATCGAGGATCTTGCGGATTATTTCAACAACGTAAGTCCCGACTTTATGGAGCTTCGCCGAGAAATGTCATCTATCCTGAGCGAGGAAAACAAGCTGATGGAAATCGTTAAGCTCATCGGCGCGGACGTGCTTCCCGACGATCAGAAGCTTACAATAGAAATAGCGAGAGTCGTACGCGTAGGATTTCTTCAGCAGAATGCCTTCCACAAGGACGACACTTATGTCCCTCTCAAAAAACAGCGGCTTATGATGAAGGTAATTTCCGATCTGTACAAAAAATCGCTTTCGGCGGTAAAATCGGGCGTTACTCTTTCCGACATAATGGCGTCGGGGCTTTTTGACAAGGCGGTTAAAATGAAGTACGACATTCCGAACGACAGGCTGTCGATGTTTGACGAGTACTTCAGGGAGATCGATGAAAAAATAAACGCACTTCACTTACAATAAGCCCGAAAAGAAATTTACATCGCTCTCAGCGGCGTCTTTGCGGTAATTTTTGTACTTTTTGTGTTATAAACACTTAAAAACGAGGTAATTATGGATATACAGTATATGGGACTCACGGACATAAACGGTCCTCTTGTAGCTCTCGAAGGAGTAAAGGGCGCGGCTTTTGACGAGATCGCGATGATACGCCTTAACGACGGCACGGAGCGCGTAGGGAGAGTTGTTGAGCTTGACGGAGACAAGGTCGTACTTCAGGTTTTTGAGGGAACCCGCGGCATCTCTCTAAAAAACACACGCACGGTTTTTACGGGAAAGCCTCTTGAGATTCCGCTTTCAACCGAAATACTCGGACGAGTTTTCAGCGGTGCCGGAAAGCCCATTGACGGAATGGGAGAGATCTTTCCCGAAAAAATGGGAAACATAAACGGCAGAGCGCTTAATCCCGTCGCGCGTCAATACCCTCGAAATTATATACACACGGGAATTTCATCTATCGACGCGCTTATGACCCTTATCAGAGGTCAGAAGCTCCCTATATTCTCAAGCTCCGGACTTTCACACAACAAGCTGGCGGTACAGATAGCGCGTCAGGCGAAGATCACGGGCGAGGGAAGCGAGGATTTCGCGATAGTTTTCGCGGCGATGGGAGTTCAGAACGACGTTGCGGATTATTTCCGCCGCTCTTTTGATGACACAGGCGTTATAGAGCGCGTTTGTATGTTTTTGAATCTTTCAAACGACCCTATTATCGAAAGGATCCTGACTCCGCTTTGCGCGCTTACGGCGGCGGAATATTTGGCGTTTGAAAAAAATATGCATATTCTCGTTATTATGACGGATATGACGAGCTATGCCGAGGCGCTGCGCGAGTTTTCATCGTCAAAGGGCGAGATCCCCGGACGAAAGGGATATCCGGGCTATCTGTATTCAAGCCTTGCGTCAATTTACGAGCGCGCGGGAATTATTGAGGGAAGCAGCGGCAGCGTAACGCAGATCCCCATTCTTACAATGCCGAACAATGACATAACCCACCCCATTCCCGACCTGACCGCGTATATAACCGAAGGGCAGATCGTTTTTGACCGCGATCTTGAGCAGAAAGGGATATATCCAGGAGTTTCGGTCCTGCTTTCGCTTTCAAGACTGATGAAGGACGGGATCGGCGCGGGTTATACGCGGCCCGATCACACCGCCGTTTCAAACCAGCTTTTTGCCTCATACGCGAAGGTTCAGGACGCGCGAAGCCTTGCCTCGGTCATTGGCGAGGATGAGCTTTCGGAAACAGACCACAAGTATATACAGTTCGGAAATCTTTTTGAAAAATATTTCCTGAATCAGGGATTTAACGAAAACAGAACTATCGACGAGACGCTTGATTTAGGCTGGGATCTGCTTTGTACTCTTCCGAGAACGGAGCTTGACAGAGTTGATGAAAAGCTGCTTGACGAGCAGTATAACGAAAAGCGCGGCGAAAGGTTTGAATAGATCGCGCGTTCCCATTCGGAAGTTTTAAGACCGAGCATAGGCTTTATTGGAAGGTGATATATTGGCTGAACAGGTATTCCCCACAAAAGGAAATCTCATAAAGACAAAGCGCTCCTTGCTTCAGGCTCAGCTCGGCTATGACCTGATGGATAAAAAACACGGAGTTCTTGTCCGTGAAATGGTGGCGCTGGTAGATGCCGCGAGGGAGCTTCGCGGTGAAATTGACGTGACATACTCCGAAGCCTACCTCGCGCTTGAGTATGCAAACATGACGCTCGGCGTCGTAAGCACTATCGCCCAGGCTTTTCCCGTAGAAAACTCGCTGAAGCTGTCTACGCGCTCGGTTATGAGCGTGGAGCTTCCTAAGGTCAGCGCGAATCTGATAACCGCGGACAAACCGCCGTACTCAATGACGCTTACAAGCTCGGAGTTTGACAAGGCTTATATAAAATTCAGCAGGGTAAAAGAAATTACGGTGCGGCTCGCGGAGCTTGAGAACAGCATTTATCGTCTCGCCGTTGCGATAAAGAAAACCCAAAAGCGCGCAAATGCTTTAAAGAACATAATAATTCCGCGCTTTCAGGAGCAGGTCAAGTTTATCGCAAATGCCCTCGAAGAAAAAGAACGCGAGGAGTTCTCGCGTCAGAAAGTTATTAAACACAGGAAAATGAAGTGAACAAATGCCTTCGGTTATAAGGGGAAACTTTCTGAAGAATGTTTCCCCTTGTTCCTTTCAAAGATTTTTCGTACCGCGCCTGTCGGCGCGGGGTGCACTTCGGGAGGAAAACTTTTTGATTTCCGCAGCGCTCAGGGCGTTGCTTCAACAAACAATAAGCGACTCTGAACAACAGCCGCAGCGGCTGCATTTTGAGATTTCGCAATGCTCTATTATGTAGTTCTGAACTTTTTCTACAAGCCGGGGGAACCCTTTTTTAATAGGGTTCCCCTTGTTCGCCGAAGAAAATAATTATCTGAACGCACCTGTAAGCACTCCGCCGTTTTGTTTGGATCTAAGGCGGAGGTGGTCCGCGATAAGCGCGATAAACTCGGAATTTGTGGGCTTTCCGCGCGATGTATGAACGGTATATGAGAAAAATTTATCCAGAACATCTATATTTCCTCTGTCCCACGCGATCTCGATCGCGTGGCGAATCGCGCGTTCTACCCTCGAAGAGGTCGTCTGATATGTTTTCGCAATTGTCGGGTATAAAAGCTTCGTTATGCTGTTTATCATTTCATCATTGTTTACGGACAGCATTATCGCCGTTCTCAGATAATGGTATCCTTTGATGTGTGCAGGTATCCCCACCTGATGTATTATTTCCGTGACCGCGACCTCAAGCTCCGTGTCGTTCGGAGTTCCGGGAACTTTTTCACATACGCCGCACATCTCATTTATCTTCGCAACAAGCATATTCGGGTCTAAAGGCTTAAGCGCGACGCAGGCTCCGAGATTTGCCGCCTCACGCTCAAGAACAGGATCAGCCGAGTTTGAAACGATAATTACATTTGGAACATACTTCTTTTCGGTTTTTAGTCTGCGGATAATCTCAACAGCGTCACAAAACGGCATTTTCGCCTCAAGGACCGCCGCGTCGGGAGCTTCCGATTTGATCGAATTCAAGACCGAATTTCCGTCGCAGCGGCGCGTTATCGCATACATTCCCGCGTTTTTGAGTGCGCCTGCCCAAGCCATGCCACAGTCAACAGTGTCATTTCCGATAAGTACCTTGATCTGATTTGTCATTTTTTATACCTCCAAAATTTTTAACCGGTTTCCATTTATTTCCAATCGGTCTGACTATATATTACCAGAATTTTACAATTTTGTCAACAAGTTTTTGGAAAATTTTGGAATAAAATTTACAAACCGCTAAATTCGCGGCAGTTATCGGATATGCGGAGCTTTTTCGAGCAGCTTTGGCGAAAATCTTTTCTGTAAATTTGCAAGATTATGTCGAAATATATAAGGAAAAGCTTTATTCTCCGCTGAAAAGTCTGCTGAAAAATTCGTATACCGCAAATTTTACCGTAACACCCTGCGGCTTTCCGAAGCTGTCAAGTATCTGCTCCGATGCATCGCTCTGCTGTTCACTCTTTTCGCTTACCGCGGGAACGCAGAGCTGCGGGAAAAATACACACCACCAGTTTTCTCCCGAACCGCTTCCGAGAGTTACTCTGAGCGCCTTGTATTCGCCTGCGGGAAGAATAAGTCTGTCATATTCGCGGGTAGTAAAGTACATGGAAACAAGCTCGGCTTTCGCCCCATAAGAAAATCCGTTATCCGAAAGGAACTCACTGCATTTTTGCTCTATTTCGGGAAGAAGCTCCCGAGCTTTTTGCTCTGCCTCAAAGACGTCGCCGCATTCATCGATCTCGCCAGAAAATTCATTCAGCAAATAGTCCCGAAGCTTCAGCTTTATCTCCTGATCCTCGGCGGAGTTTGAGTTTGCGGGTATATGAAGCCTCAGAACCTTTTCGCAAACATTTTCACAGCTCTCGCTGAAGGTAATAAAAACACCCGCCGCCGAACATAAGACCGCCCCAAGCAAAAGCAAAAACGAAACCGCAAATTTTTTCATTATGTCAACTCCTTGATGAAAATTTCTTACAATTATTTTTGACAATAACCTAAATTTTAAACAAGTTTTACAAAAAACACTTGAAAAAAATGCGTTAATGCGGTATAATGTAATTTAGTAAATACATTAACTATACTATTAAGGAGAGATCTTATGCCGCTTGAGGAAATTACAAGGGATTTTAGTTTCCCGATAAAAAAAATGGTCGAGGAGTTTAAGCTCGAAACGATCTATATGCCCGAGGGAGGCGAAAACGCGCTCATTTCAAATAACGACACAAACCGCCCCGGACTTCAGTTTGCGGGATTTTACGAGTATTTCGACAACACGCGTATCCAGGTCATGGGAAAAATGGAGACTGCGTATCTTGCGGGACTCGACTCTGAGCTTCGCAAAAAGCGAATCTCGGATCTGCTGAGCTATCACTTCCCCGCGCTTGTTATCACGAGAAACGAGGACGTCTTCCCCGAGATGTTAGAGATGGCTCCCGATTTCCAAATACCGATCTTCCGTACCGAAGAAAACACCTCGGTTTTTATCGCGAAGCTTATGGCTTTTCTGAATTTACAGCTTGCTCCGAGAATTACGCGCCACGGCGTTCTTATAGAGATCTACGGCGAGGGAGTTCTTATACTCGGCGAAAGCGGAGTTGGTAAAAGCGAGACAGCTATAGAGCTTGTAAAGCGCGGTCACAGGCTTATTGCGGACGACGCGGTAGAAATTCTCAAAGCCTCGAACATCACGCTTGTCGGTTCCTCACCCGACAATATCCGCCACTTTCTTGAGCTTCGCGGCATAGGCATTATAAACGCCCGACAGCTTTTCGGTATAGGCGCGGTAAAAACGTCGGAAAAAATAGACATGGTCGTGGAAATGGAGCTTTGGAATCCCGAAAAGACATATGACAGAATGGGCGTTGATACGCACTATATGACAATTCTCGGCGTTAAAGTACCGCTGCTCAATATCCCCGTAAAACCCGGACGAAATCTCGCGGTCATACTCGAAGTCGCGGCGATGAATAACCGTCAGAAGAAAATGGGCTATAACGCCGCAAAGGATCTGTTAAGACAGCTCGGTATCGACTCGGACAGCGAGGAAATAATGAGCGACTTAAACCTTTAAGACCGAGGGGGTTAGTATTCCGCGTTCTCCTCTGTGGAGAGCGTTCGATGCTTGGCGTCATTTTCTAACTTCCAACCTCTAATTTCTAAACGGAAAGGAATCACATAATAATGTATAATATAGGCATTGACTTAGGCGGAACGAATATCAAGGTAGGTCTGGTAAACGAAAAATACGAGATAATCGAAAAAGCAACCGCGAAAACAAATCTTCCGCGTCCTGCCGAAGAGATCTGCGCGTCTATTGTCGAGCTTATCTGGCAGGTTCTCACAAGCGCAAAGGTCGCGCTGAACGAGGTAACGTCGATTGGAATAGGGACTCCCGGAGTAGCTGACAGAAACAGCGGGATAGTTTTGTATTCCTGCAACCTCGAATTCCACAACACTGACCTGCGCGCGTTGATCAAGAAAAAGCTCGACAAGCCCATATTTGTCGAAAACGACGCAAACGCCGCGGCTTTCGGAGAAGTTCTCGCGGGAGCGGGAAAAGGCTTTAACGATGTTGTCGTGGTAACTCTCGGAACGGGAGTCGGCGGCGGAATAATAATCGGCGGAAAGATATACACAGGCTTTAATTTCTGCGGAGCAGAGCTTGGTCATACAGTTATTAAGTTCGGCGGCAGACCGTGCGGCTGCGGCAGAAAGGGCTGTTTTGAAGCATATTCTTCGGCTACCGCGCTTATAAATATGACAAAGGAAGCAATGGAAGAGAACAAAAGCTCGAAGATGTGGGAGCTTTGCGGAGGAGATATCGAAAACGTTGACGGAAAGACCGCTTTTGACGGAATGAGAGCGGGCGACGAAACGGCAAAGGGCGTTGTCGATATGTATATTGAATACCTCGGCTGCGGACTTACGAATATTGTAAACACCTTCCAGCCCGAAATGCTTCTTATAGGCGGAGGGATCTGCAAAGAGGGAGAGGCTCTTACGAAGCCGCTTTCGGAATTTGTAAAGCGCGAAAGCTACTGTATAGACGCGGACAAAACCACAAAGCTTGATATATGCAAGCTCGGAAACGACGCGGGAATAATCGGCGCGGCATATCTGTACACTATAGCGTAATAATTCAGGTAGGAAATAGCGTAATAATTATAACAACCTACTGTACAAAAAAGTTTTGGGAAAGGTTCCAAGGAAAACCCTTTTCCAAAAGGGTTTTCCTTGGTCGCCGCGAAGCGGCGAAATGTCGTAAGACAGGCGCTAAAGGGTGTGGGGAAAACAAGAGTTTTCCCCACATTTGCATTTCTCAGCTTTGCTGAGAAATGCAAATCCGCCGGAGAGAGCGCGAGAGAACCGGCAGGTGCTCTCGTAATCTGTTTCAGCAGCAAAAACGTAAAACAAAATTTTACAACTTTTCTGCAAAAAATTTCTAAGTACAATATCATTGGAGGAACCTGATGGACTATTCTATGATAGAATCGCTGTGTATTGAAAGCGGAACAGTGTTTGAACGCGGCGCGCCTTTAAAGCAGTATTGCTCTATGAAAATAGGTGGAGCCTGCGATATTCTTGTAAAGCCGAACAGCGAAGCGGTTCTTTCCGAATTGCTCTCGCTCTGCAAAAGCGAGGGTATTCCGTTTTTTGTTTTGGGAAGGGGAACAAACGTTCTGTTTTCCGACAACGGATTTCGCGGAGCAATTCTCTTTATAGGTCAGGAAATGGGAGGAATAACCGTCGAGCAAAACAAAATTATCGCGGGCGCCGGCGCGGCGCTTAATGCCGTATGCAAAACCGCGCTCGAAAACTCGCTTTCCGGAGCGGAAAATCTGTACGGGATCCCCGGCTCGGTAGGCGGAGCGCTGTTTATGAACGCGGGCGCGTTCGGAAGCGAAATGAAGGACATTACGGTCTCCTGCCGATATATAAACGAAAATGGCGAGCTTTTGGAAATGCCTGCCGAGGATATGGAGCTAAGCTATCGTCACAGCTTTTTTTCGGAGCGCGAATATGTGATAACCTCTGTTACAATGCGGTTTTCAAGCGGCGACAAAAACGCGATAAGGGCGCGAATGGACGAGGTCATGCAAAGACGAAAGGATAAACAGCCGCTCGAGTTTCCCTCCTGCGGAAGCACCTTCAAACGCCCGAAAAACGGCTTTGCCGCGGCGCTTATAGAAGAATGCGGGCTTAAAGGCTTTCGGATAGGCGGCGCACAGGTAAGCGAAAAGCACAGCGGTTTTGTTATAAACTGCGGCGATGCGACATACAGCGATATAACACAGATAGTTGAACACATAAAAAAGACCGTCCTTAAAGAAAAGGGCGTGGAGCTTGATTGTGAAATGATAATGGTTGACAGTTAAACAGGGGTTGATCTTATGACATTTTTGATCGTAACGGGACTTTCGGGTTCGGGAAAATCCTCTTGTATAAAGGTTTTAGAGGACATCGGTTTTTTTTGTATAGACAATATGCCGCCCCAGCTTATCCCGAATTTTGCGGAATTATGCGCTCAGTCCTCACTAAAAGAAGACGAGCTTGAAAAGGTTGCTATCGTCACGGACATTCGCGGCGGAACATTGTTTCTGCGGCTTTCGGAGAACATATCAAAGCTCAGGGGCATAGATGGCGCGGACGTAAAAATTTTGTTTTTGGACTGTACAAAAGAAGTTCTGATGAAGCGCTATAGCGAAACGCGAAGAAAACACCCGCTCGACGAAGCGTCAAGGGGCGATCTGTCAAAGGCGATCGACGCGGAAAACGCGCTTCTTATGGATATCCGCGCAAACTCCGATTATATAATCGACAGCTCGCTTCTGACCTCGCGGCAGCTTCAGGAGCAGGTGGCGGAGCTGTTTCTGGACAAGCCGTCCGACAGAATGATAATAAGCTGTATGAGCTTCGGATTTATGTACGGAGTCCCGGGAGAGGCGGACTTGGTGTTTGACGTAAGGTGTCTGCCAAATCCGTTTTATGTTCCCGAGCTTAAGCATCTAACGGGTACGGACAAAGAGGTACGCGATTATGTTATGGGCTTTACGCAGTCTGTTGAGCTTGAAAAAAGGCTGTATGATCTGGTGGACTATCTTGTGCCGCTTTATGTCGGCGAGGGAAAAAGCCGCCTTGTTATAGCGTTTGGCTGTACTGGCGGAAAACACAGAAGCGTGACCTTTGCGGAGCGTGCCGCAGATCATTTTGACGAAAAAGGTTTCCGCGTGCGTTTAAATCACCGCGACAAGGATAAATAAAAAGCCTGTTTGACAGATATAATTGATAGCTGTCGAACAGTCTTTAATGGGGAGCTGATAAATTTGTCGTTTTCATCGGAGATCAAACAGGAGCTGTGCGACGTAAAGGAGCTGCCTCAAAGCGACGCTCCCGCAATGCTTTACGGAATGTTTTTTGCGGGAAAAACATTAGGAAAAAAACAGATATTGCAGACCGAAAATCTTGGTATAATAACCGCCGTACAGACGTTGAGCAATATTGTTTTCCCAAACGCACACTATGAAACAAAAAGGCTTGTGAAAAACGGCAGCTCGCTTTATACATTTGAGATCAAGCCCAGCGATGTTCTGCGCGAAAAATTCGGAGATTTTTCGGCTATAAACAGCAACATCGTTTCGGGAAACGATTCGAGCGGCGGCGCGTTTCTCCGCGGTATATTCGTAATCTGCGGGTATGTCACGGACCCGAAAAAGGGATATCATCTTGAGATCGTTCTTCACGAAAATTTACGCGCCGAGCTTTTGCTGAATTTTATAAATGAACACGGAATGACCGTAAAATCGACATACCGCCAGAAGAATATGGTCTTATACGCAAAAACGAGTGAAATAATCGAGGATTTTCTGACTTATATCGGCGCGGGCGGGCATTCGCTCGAAATAATGCGCGTAAAGATCGAAAAGGATCTGAGAAACCGCGCAAACCGTTCCGTAAACTGTGACAGCGCAAATCTTGATAAAACCGTCGCGGCAAGCGATAAGATCCGCCGCGATATTGAGTTCATTATTAAAACAGCGGGCGAAGCCTCTCTTTCTCCCGAGCTTCGCGAAACGGCGCGTCTGAGGCTTGAGAATCCCGAAAGCTCGCTTTCGGAGCTTTGCAAGATGTTCGTAAATCCCATAAGCCGAAGCGGGCTAAATCATCGGCTCCAAAAGCTCGCACAGATCGCGGAGGAGCTTAGGAAAACCTGTGGGTGACTGTACAAAAAGCCTTTGAAGGTAGTCTGATGGCGCATTATGCCCTTCAGGCAAAACTCTGCATTATGCTTTTCGGGAAAAACGCCGCATTATGCCCTTCGGGC
>JAFLUE010000005.1:0-17182 GCA_022508945.1 Oscillospiraceae bacterium | reverse complement strand
AACTCTGCATTATGCTTTTCGGGAAAAACGCCGCATTATGCCCTTCGGGCAAAACGCTAATCTTTCTTCAGAAAGTTTCCCTCAGAAAAAAGCTTTGAATATACAATAACAAGAAAATTTTGCTAAATTAAGGTGTACTCGAAAAAATATTTTATTTGTGGGGAAAACCCTTTCTGAAGAAAGGGTTTTCCCCACACCCCTTTCCCAAAGACTTTTCGTACGGTCGCCTATAAGTTTTTCTATAGCTTGTTCTCTCGATACCGCGAAATAAACTCGCCGAACCGTTCAATGACAGCCGCCTCATCGGGCGTTTTCTTTTTGGCAAAAAGCCTTTTCCGACAGATCTCCGCGGCAGCTTTTGATATTCCGCACAGACGCGATATCTCGTCTGTGCTAAAAACTCCGCACTCCCGCAAAACACAGGTCGGCGCGAGAAGCTCCGCCGCAAACCTGTCCGCAGCACGCTCACTTTCAATACCATTTTCCGCTTTTGAAAGATGTCCCAAAACACAGTGAGCTATTTCATGAGCGATCGTAAATCGCCTTCTGCGTTCACAGCAGGAGTTTTCGTTTACTGCTATAACAAACCGTCCCTCCTCGCGATATGAAAACCCGAATCGGCTTTTTGAATACAGCTCGCACAGAGAAACCTCGTATACCTCCGTCATCGTCCCATAGCTTACAAGCTTTATCCCCAGCCGCTTTGCCGCTTCTTCCGGACTTATGGGGAGCGACGAGATACCCGCTTTTATGTAGACTTCGTTTACTGTCATTTTTCCTGTTTATCCCTTATAATCCTCCGCGTCAAAAATGTCCTTGTTTGCGCGCTTTTTAAGGGTGATTTCCGAATCCCCGTGCCTTGCGGCAATACGAACGTCCTCTGTCTTGGAAAGCTCCCGTTCGATACATTCATCAACCGCGCGTTTTCCCTCTTCGGAGAGCATTGAATACCGCTTCAAATGCTCATGATCCTCCGCGGAAAAATCATCTTCGCACAGAAGCTCGTTCGGAGTGCAGCGAAGCGCGATGAAAAGCTTTCTTAACACGCTTTCCTTAGGAAAGCTTATCCCCTGCTCATAATTCCCGACCGCCGCGGATGTAACTCCGACCGCCTTTGCAAGCTGAGCCTGAGTAAGTCCGTTTTTTATTCTCAGCTTCTTAATTCTTGTTCCGATCTCCATAATACGCTCCTTTTGTTAAATCTGTCGTCGATCTTTTTTAATGCCGACTTTCTGTAATAATACACCTGCCGCTCGCTCAGATACATTTTTTCGGAAATTATTCTCCAGTCCTCGCCTAAAATGTAGTATCTGTAAAGCACCGCGCGTTCCGAACCGTCAAGCGCGCTTAAAACACACAATGCCCCGCGCTTTATATCGACTGCCCTGTCAATTCCATCGTTCAGCTCGGCTTCAAGCCTTGTGAGCTTGTCCGCGATCTCTTCGGCGTATCTTTGGCTTTTGCCCGCGGTTCTCATTATTCTGTGAAGGCGCTCAATATGCTCCAATTCCGCCTGAACGCAAAGCTCCGCCTCTCGGGCTTTTTTCAGGACTTCCATATATTTCATTTTAATCACCTCGTTCATGTTTTGTTATTCTATGAACAATTATACACAATATTCTTGTAGTTGTCAATAAGTTTTTTCATATTTTTAAAATTTGTGAACATTTTACAAATTTAATATCTAATCATATTGACAGACACCTAAGAAAATGATATAATGTAATAGGATAAATCAAGAGCGTTTGAAAGAAGGCTTAAAATGACAAAGGAAGATTTACAGCAACTTCGGTATATGATGACCGAAGTTATCGATAATAAGCTCGAACCCATTAACAATAGGCTTGACAAGATCGATGACAGGCTTGACAAGATCGATGACAGGCTTGACAAGATCGACGACAGGATCGACAAGATCGATGACAGGATCGACAAAATCGATGACAGGATCGACAAAATCGAAGAAAGACTCGATAGCATAGACGAACAGCTTGAAGAGATCAAAGAAGATGCTAAAGTAACAAGAGTGACTGTAAACGAGATCAGCAAATGGGTAGAATTAAATTCCAGCAACAGTAACCCATACCCGGTAGATAAATTCAAAGCAATATGAGATTACTCTCCGATCTCGGTCGGAGAGTCAATTTATAATTGGTGTTTTTAATTAAGAAGAAACCGATACTGATTTCCCATCAAAGGTATACACAATTTTTTTGCAAACAAAACGCGCTCGGAATGTTTCCGAGCGCGTTCTGCATATAAAATACCGTTTACTGTTCATTATCAACTGTCAACTGTTATTTCCCGTTCATTTTATCAATGTCGTTTTGTCTTATCTCCACGCGGCGTATTTTTCCGCTGGTGGTTTTTGGAAGCTCATTTACAAACTCAACTATTCGCGGGTATTTATACGGCGCGGTGTTGTGCTTTACAAAATCCTGAATTTCCTTTTTAAGCTCCTCGCTCGGCTCATACCCCTTTTCGAGAACGATCGTCGCCTTGACGATCTCGCCGCGGATAGGGTGGGGAGCGCCCGTAACCGCGCTTTCGAGAACAGCGGGATGGGTAGCTAAAACGTTCTCGATCTCAAACGGACCGATGCGATAGCCGCTCGACTTTATGACGTCGTCATTTCTTCCAACATACCAATAATATCCGTCATCATCGCGCGTCGCTGTATCGCCCGTATGGTACATTCCGTCATGCCATACCTTGTCGGTGACTTCCTTGTTTTTATAATAGCCTCTGAACAGCCCGGGCGTGTTTGTATACTCGCCTTTGACAACTATCTCCCCGACAACTCCGTTCGGAACCGAATTTCCGTCCGCGTCAACCAGGTCGATATCATAAAGCGGCGTTGGCTTTCCCATTGAGCCGGGCTTCGGGGTCATTCCGATGATGTTTCCGATAAGGCAGGTACTTTCGCTCTGTCCGAAGCCCTCCATAAGCTGAAGTCCCGTTATTTCCTTCCAGCGGTTATATACCTCCGCCGAAAGCGCCTCGCCCGCTATGTTGCAATATTTTAGCGAGGACAGATCATATTTTTCGGGACCTACGCTGATAAAAAACCTGAACATCGTAGGCGGCGCGCAAAGCGTCGTTATCCTGTATTTTTCTATCATCGAGAGGACGTCCTCGGGAATAAACTTGTTGAAATCATATACGAAAATACAAGTCCCCATTGCGAGCTGACCGTATATCTTGCCCCATGCTGCCTTTGCCCAGCCCGTGTCCGAGATCGTAAAGTGCAGTCCGTCCGGGTCAACCTTATGCCAGTGTTTCGCGGTCTGGATATGAGCCAGCGAAAGGGTGTGGTCGTGTATCGCCATTTTCGGATAGCCCGTTGTTCCGCTTGTGAAATACATGAGGAAAATTTCGTCAGCCTTTGTCGGTATCCTTTCCATTGTTTCGGGATATTTTTCGACTTCCTCATCGAAATCCGTCCAGCCCTCACGCGAGCCGTTTACAATATACTTGCATAAAAGCGGGCTTTTTACCATTTTGTCCGCTTCATCGACATAATCCGCGACCATTCCGTCATGCGTACATATAGCCGCCTTAACGTCCGCCGCGTCACAGCGGTAAACCAGATCCTTGGGAGTCAGCAGATATGTCGCGGGAATAGCGACCGCCCCGATCTTCATAAGCGCCGTAAGCACATACCAGAACTGATAATGCCGCTTCATCAGCAGAATAACATGATCGCCTTTTTTAATTCCCATTTTAAGGAACATATTTGCCGCCTTATTCGACATTCTTGACAGATCCCCGAACGTAAGCAGCTTTTCCTCGCCCTTTAGGTTGACCCAGAAAACAGCGCGGCGGTTTGGCTCCATTTCGGCAAATTTGTCTATAATGTCATATCCGAAGTTATAGTTTTCGGGATATTTTATTCCGAATTTTTTCAGTATCCCGTCCTCGCCGTATTCTTCGGTGACAAAATTCAGATGATATGACGCAACATCCATATTGTATTTCCTTCCACTTTTTGCGGTATGAGCTTGTTCAAAGCGATCCAAGAACGTCACTGTCCGAGATCAGCGGTAATATGAACACGCTCTATTTTTTCCAAATAATAGCATCAAATTCATTATAATACTATTTTTTGTTTTTGTCAAGCGAGTAGAAAATTTTTTGATCGTTTTATTATCTCATGCCGAAAAAACAGAAAGATAAAAATACGAAAAGCCTTGAAATTTTTCGGGAAATATGTTAAAATAAAATCCGGTAATAAAGCAGTTCGTTACACGGTCGCGGGGCGCGAAAGCGCAATGAGGAAAGTCCGGGCATCACAGAGCAGGATAACTGATAACGTCAGCCGAGGGTGACCTTAGGGAAAGTGCAACAGAAATATACCGCATAGTTCAGGCTATGTCTGAACTATGTAAGGGTGGAAAGGCGAGGTAAAAGCTCACCGGGATATGCGAGAGCATATCGCCGTGTAAACCCTATCCGATGCAACGCCGATTGGTGTGAGGGAAAAAGCGTCTGCTCGGCGCTCCTTGCTTAAGGCGGCTTGATCCTTTCGGCAACGAAAGGGGTAGATAGATGACCGTGCGCGACAGAACCCGGCTTATCGACGGACTGCTTTAGAAAAAACGCTCCCTTTCGGGAGCGTTTTCTTTTAGAGATTAGAGGTAAGAGGTTAGAATCAGAGGCTAAAGGTTTTTTCTTCGACTATGTACAGCGGAGCATTTCTAACTTCTTACCTCTATCGTCTAACCTCAAAAAGCGCCGGAACCCGGCTTATCGACGGACTGCTTTTTATCGGTTGACAGTAGGCGGTAAACAGTATTTTAGTGAATAGAACAAATTCCCCTGTTTTGAAGATTGTCAGGCGGCTGATAAATTATGTTGAAAGGAAATAAAGAATGAAAAAGTATCTCGTATTTTTTCTTATAGCTGCTTTGATTATCACATTGCCTGCCTGTGTCCAAGGGGAAACTTTCCGAAGAGGGTTTCCCCTTTTCAAATTTGATTGAAGATCATAACAACGCGTTCCGCAAGAAAACCAAACGATTACAATTATATTACAGTTTTGAAAATATGTTGACAATATCGGGAAACAGTGTTATATTATAATTAAGGATAGCTCACATTATCGCTTTAATTACAGCTTAAGGAGGGATATACTATGAAAAAACTACACATTACATTACCCGCATTCTTACTTACAGCAGCCCTTGTTCTGAGCGGATGCGTGGGGCAGACAAAAACACCGCCTTTCGCGGATAAAGACACGGTTTCGGGATCTTTCTCGGACAGCAATTCCGAAAATTCAGATGATGATATATTTGGTCTTAATTACACCGAGGAAATGCTTAAGGACTATTTCATATACGACGGAGTCCTTTGTACCAATTGTTACGCCTGCTCTATAGAATGGGTAACAGATAATGACGCGGGCGGGTATAACTTCGATTTCAGCAAGGTCGGCGATCTTGTCGCTACTATCGAAAGAATGGCTGATTTGCAAAAATTTGAGAACAACACCGCGAATGTGCTTCCCGTCGGAACCGAGATTTATGAGTTTCCCGATCGTTGGGAGCTTTTGATTGCGAAATCGGGCAATAATTATATCCCATATATGAAAATGCTTGAAGGATAAGCGATATTGTACCCGCGGGTTTTGGCGGGTAAAAATTGTCGATCAGCTTTTTACATAATGCAGACGCTCCCCTGTTTTGGGGAGCGTGCTGTTTTTATATGCATTTTGCGTTCATTCACTTTTCATTTTCCAGTGCGCGAGGGTTATTGCCTCAAAGCCCTGCGGCGAGAGAATGGGTCTTGAAATGCGCTTTTTGGTTTCGGGAGAAAGCGCGAGGTTCTTCGCGAATTCCGCGCCTGCCGCTTTGATGTCCGCGAGGTAGCCTTCGCGCTGTCTCTTTGCCTTTTCCGCGATAAAAAGCTCGCCCTCGGGACAGAGGATAGCCGTATAATGCCCGTCGCCGCAGATAAGATCATACTCCTTTAAGAGCGCGGGGAACATCGGCTTTTCGTCCACATAACCGCAGGTCGAAATGACCACGAGGCGCTTTTCGTGCATTTTTTCGTCGCGCAATTCATGAAACGACGCGTTTTTGTCCTCAACAAGATTCCCCATGTACGGAAGCATAAACGGCAGGCATCTGTCCGTCATCGCCTTGAGCTGGGACGGCATTCCGAAAAAATAAAGCGGAAAGCTTTCGATAATTATATCCGCCGCTTCGATCTTTCCGTAAAGCTGCTGCATATCGTCTTTAATTACACAGTGACCCTGTGTTTTGCTCCAGCACGAAAAACAGCCTACACAGGGCTTTATGTCAAACTTATACAGGTTTACATATTCAACCTCGGTGTCGCTCGGAAAACCGCTTACAAACGCCTTTGTGATGTTAAGCGTGTTTGATTTCTCACCCTTCGGGCTTCCGTTTAAAACCAGAATTTTCATAGCTTCTCCTTATTTCCCAACAAGATTTTCGGTATCGTTTTCGAGGGGGTTGTTTTCTTTTGGCTTATTGTATTCGGACGGAACGCTTATATTGTAGTAATAGTCGCGTCCGCTTGCGTGGATAACGCCGCCCGAAAATGCCCCGTCGGACATATCCGCGTCCTTAAAGCTTCCGAAAATATCAAGTCCCGCGCGCTTTATGTATGCCTCGCGGCGTGTCCATAAGCCGAAAAACGCCGCGGTCTTGTCAGAAGCGTTTTCAAACGCCGAAAGCTCTTTTTCGTTCATAAAAGCCCTCGCAAGCTCAGCCATTTTTTCCGGAGAATAATCGCGCGCATACTGAACATCACACCCTACCTGCGCTTTTTCGCCGTTTTCCGCCAGCGCCAAAACGCAAAACGCACAGCCCTCGCTGTGAGAAACGCTGAAATCGATGCTGTCGTCATAAACGAGAGGGCGGTTTTTCTCATCGTGCGCGATAATAAGCTCCGCGCGGTTTATCCCGTTTTTCAAAAACAGTCCGTCAAGCAGCAAAAATCCGCACGCGCTCTCGCAAAACGCTTCGTTTCGCCTGCTCAAAATCTCGTTGAAATAGCTCTCACAGACGGGATTATAATTCTCGCGTTCGCTTTCGACACGCTCGCGAAGTCCGCTTCCGTCCGTTACAAAACACGCCGAGTAATCAATCCTCATTTTCGTACACCAAGCTTTTATCAACCGCCGTAAACAGCATTCTTCCCTTTGCTCTTACGTCACTTCCTACGGATATCTTCGTATCAAACTCACACGCCGCCTCGCTCATAAGCACACAGCTCACGGAAATTTCGAGCGTATCCCCGGGAATTACAGGCTTCAGGAATTTGAAATCCTTTACCCTTAACAGTACATACAGCTTGCTTTCATCCTCCGCCGCGCCCTCGGGAGCAATAACAAGGCTGCAAAGCTGAGCCGCACACTCGATAAGAAGCACTCCCGGCATGATCGGCGCGTCGGGAAAATGACCGATAAAATACGGCTCGTTTATTGATACGTTTTTTATGCCCTTTGCGCTTACATTCGGCTCAAGCTCAATTACGCGCTCTATCATCTGAAACGGCGGGCGCTGTTTTATGCGCCTGTTTATCTCAATTATGTTCAAATTGCATTCTCCCTTCCAAAAACAATGCACATTGTCCATTGTTCAATTTACAATGTATAATTGATAATTGACAATTGCGGTTCGCCCTTCGGGCAATTTTTTTAAAATATTGTCTGCGAAGCAGACACCTTTATTGTCAATTGTCAATTGTCCACTGTCATAGGCTCAACCCGCCATCTAAAACTATCACTTGTCCCGTCATATAGTCAAACGCGCTCGAACAAAGCATAACGACCGTTTCGGCGATCTGCTCCGCGGAGCCGAACCTTCCCATAGGAACGGCGTTTATATACTCCGCCTTTTTATCCTCGGGGATACTGTCCATCATTTCCGTTTCGATAAATCCCGGCGCAATGGCGTTTACCGTAATATTTCTCGGCGCAAGCTCCTTCGCGAGAGTAGCGGTCATTGAATTTACCGCGCCCTTTGTCGCGGAGTATACTCCCTGACCCTCGACCGCCAGGATCGAGCTTACGGAGGAAACGTTTATGATCTTTCCTCCTGTTTTCATCATTTTAAGTGCCGCCTGCTGGGCACAGTGGAAATATCCTTTTATATTTATGTCGAGGCTTCTCGAAAGGCTCTCCTCATTTATCATTAGCAGATACGCGTCGTCCACAACACCCGCGTTGTTTACCAACACGTCGATCCTCCCGAATTCCTTCCAGACCTCTCTGAACATATTTTGTACAGCCTTCAGATCGGAGGTGTCCGCCTTTGCCGCGAAGGCTTTTCTTCCGAGTCCTTCGATCTCGGCGCATACCTCGCTCGCCTTAGCGTCGTTTGAAACGTAATTTACCACGACATCATATCCGCATTCCGCAAGCTTTACCGCACAGGCCCTGCCTATCCCTCTTGACGCGCCCGTTACAAGAGCTACTTTGTTATTGCTTACTTCCATTTCATACCGCCTTTTTCAATACCACAGCCGAATACTGTCCGCCTACTCCGAATGAGACCGCCAGCGCGTACTTATACTTTTCGCTTTCAGAAAGCGTTTTTGCGAGATACGCCGCCTGCTGCGCCGCGCCCGCCGCTCTTGCTTCGCCGACAGCTTCCTTTAAGTTTGCGTAGTTGTAATTCTCACCGAAAATCTCACCCAAAGCGCTCTTTTCAAGCTCGTCGACCTCGGGATTTCCGTCCGCGAAGCCGCATACCAGATCCACGTCCCCGGGCTTTATTCCCGCGTTTTCACACGCCGAAACTACCGCCTCTCGAAGCGCGCTTTCCGAGCCTTTAAGCCTTCCGAACTCAACCGCCTTATGCGCCGAGGCATATCCGACAAGCTCGGCGTATTTTACCGCGCCGCGCTTTTCCGCGGAGCTTTCCGTTTCGAGAATAAGCGATACCGCGCCCTCTCCAAGCCCAAATTCTCCGCTTAGCAGACCGAGCTTTTCATAGAGATATTCCGTAACGTCGGTGTTTTCGTCTACTCCCGCCGCGACCATAATGCTCTCGTCGCCGTTTCTTAAAACATCCGCCGCGTAGCAAACGCTCTGCAGCCCTGCCTGAACGCCGTTCGCGTTTGTTACATTGTAGCCCTTTATTCCCGCGAAAATTGAAAAATAACCGCCCGCGGCGTTATATACCGTGTTCGGGAAAGAAAACGCCGAGCCGCTCGCCGTTCCGTTTTCTACAACGTTTTTCTGGAAGTTTACTATCTCCGTCATAGGTCCGTCGGATGTCCCTATTATGATTCCGATATCGCGCTCGTTGTCCTCGCCTATTGTGATTTTCGCGTCCGCAAGCGCCTTCATTCCGCTTACGAGCATAAGCTGTGAAAATCTGTCGAGCTTACGCCAGAACGCCATTTTTATCCCAAGATCCTTATAATCGTCCGATTGGATATCTATGCGGTTTTTGGCGATATAATCCCCTATTCCCGTAACAAAAATACGCTCGTTGTTTGTTCTGTCGGGAATCTCTCTCGGCTCTTTCGCGAATACTACGGAAGCGTTGTTCCCTCCGAACGCAAAAGAGTTTGACGCCGCAAAATTAACGGTTTTCTCACGCTTTTTGTTCGGGATAAAGTCGATCTTCCCCGCCTTTTCCTTCAGTGTTTCAAGATTTTCATCGGTATATCCTATGGTCGGCGGGAGAACGTTTTCACATACAGCCTTTACAGTCAGGACCGCTTCTATCGAGCCTGCCGCACCGAGACAGTGTCCCGTCATGGACTTTGTGGAGCTTACGGAGAGCTTGTCGCTGCTGTCGAAGATCGTATGAAGCGAAAGGAACTCCGCCTCGTCGTTCTTTGCCGTGCCTGTGCCATGTGCGTTTACATAATCGATATCCTCGGGCTTAAGTCCCGAATTCGCTATCGCTCTGCTTATCGCCAACATCTGCCCTTCTCCGTCGGGACGGGGAGCGGTTATATGATGCGCGTCGGAGCTTACTCCCGAGCCTAAGATCTCGCAGTAGATATGCGATCCGCGCGCCTTCGCGTGTTCATAGCTTTCTACGATAAGAATACCCGCGCCCTCGCCGAGCGTAATTCCGTGGCTGTTGTTAAACGGAGAACAGGGGTTTTCGTCGAGCGCATGGAGCGCGTGAAATCCCGCGAACGCAAGCGACGAAAAGCTGTCCGATCCGCCCGCGCAGAACGCGTCCGCCTTTCCCGCGCGTATAAGATCGCAGGCATAAGCGAGCGAGATCGTCCCCGCCGCACAGGCGTTTACGATGTTCGCGGTCGTGCCGTTAAGCCCGAAATGGAGAGCTACGTTGTTCGCTATTGCCGAGGCGGGCATTTTAAGAATATCCGAGGACTGTCCGCCGCCGTTTTTCAGCTCGTCAGTAAAATATTTGTCAATTGACGCCGCGCCTCCGACACAGTTTCCGACAATAACGCCTATCCTCTCCGAATTTTCGGGAGTTATCTCATACTTCGCGTCTTTGAGAGCCTCCTCTGCCGCCTTTATGCACAAAAGCGAGGAACGGTCAAGATCCTCGTCCGAAAGCTTTTCGGAGGAAATTTTCGCCTCCGCTCCGAGATTTGCATAACAGCCGCTTGTATCGACCGACTTTACCTCGCGTATTCCCGTAACGCCGTTTATTGCCGCGCTGAAGCACTCGCCGACATTGTCGCCCAGCCCGCAGACAAGCCCCAAGCCCGTTACAACGACCCGCCTTTTATCCGAATTATTCATAAAACCTCAAACCTCCGCAATTATCTTAATTGCTTTATGAAAACACATTCTCTGTACTGCCCCGAATTGAAAAAACGCATTCAGACTGTCGAAAAGCCCCCGGACGCGCGAACGGAGTATGCTTCGCAAACCCCTGCCGCGGTGCGGCTGACAAAGCACCCGGGAGTTATCGACAGTCTGTTACTGATGTTCTTCTACGAATTTAGCCAGAGTGTTTATGCTTTGGAAATTTTCTCTTGCGGCGCCCGTCATCTGTACGCCGAAAAGATTGTCGATGCCCGCAATGATCTCAATGGAATCGATAGAATCGAGTCCGATATCATCGCCGAAAAGCTCTGAATCATACTCAAGCTCCTCCTCGGGAATTCTGAGGTTTTCCACAAGCATCGCCTTGATCTTTGCACAAATTTCTTCGTTAGCCATAGTAATTTTCCTCCTGATACAAACTTTTTTAATTTATTTCTCGGTGTACTGACCGATTTTTCCGAATTTGTTTTCGAGTATACGATAATTCTCCTCGACCGCCGTTTGAGCTTTTGCCATAAGCTCACGCGCGTATTTTCCGTGACGAACGTTTTCGGGACATTTGCTTTCGATCGGATCTCCGATAAGGATCTTCTGCCTCATTCCGAACACAGGCTCATACGTTCCGTAGATCGCGCAGGGAACGATAGCCGCACCCGTTTTTGCGGAAATAAGACCCGCGCCGGGCTTAAACTCGTTTATCTTACCGTTTTTCGAGAGAGCGCCCTCGGGAAATATCAAAAGCGAGCCGCCCTCGTTTACGATCTCCTCGGAGGTCTCAAACCATTTTGCGTCCGCCTCGTCAAGCGAAATGGAAATACACCTGCACCACGAGATCATTTTCCCCGTTCGCTTTTTTTCAAACCATTTTTTCGTTACGAGTACCCACGGCTTATATCTCCACAAAACCGCGCCTCCGTAAGCTCCGTCAAAATGGTGTGTGTGATTGGCGACAAACACACAGGGCTTTCCTTTAAGACTGTTTTTCAGAGACTTATCGGCGTAAATAATTTTTGGACGGAACAGAAAATATACCGTCCATGTTATAAGGACCTGGAAAAATTTTCCCCATAAAGTTTGCCTCGATCTGTTTTTACTCAACCAATCACTCCCCGGCTCAGACTGTTGAGAATCCCTCAGACGCACAAAGCTTTTAAGAAAGCTCCCTGAGGCGTACAAAGCAAATGCGGTTTTATCGACAGTCTGATTAACAGTACACTATATATTATAGCTTATATGTGCGGGTATTTTCAATGGACAATACGCAACAAAATAGCCTTTAAAGGACAACTTACTTTATTTTTGTTGCATATTGATTTTTTGTTAATGTAAATTCTGTCAATATCAACAAGTTTGTTATGAAAGTCCGAAGGGATATTGCCGATTTTAACCAACAAAAAATACGTTGTCTAAAGCGGATCAATTTAAATAAAATTTCAAAATTCACGACTTTGTGTAAGCTCCGTTGACGCAAAGTCGGAATCGGGCGAAATTTTTTGGAAAAAATTTCGCCCTTTTTGAAATTCGTTCTCGACCGCTATGTGGTTTTAATTAAAAATTCCGCCTGAAATAATGTGTGATTCGCACCTCGATATAACAAGGACTTCTTTATTCAAGCCCCAAGTCCTCGATAAGCCGTCTTAGCTCCTCGCGCGAATTAAGACAGATCCCCTTTTCCAAAAGCTCCCTATCGGCGGGATAGAAGCCTCCGATCTGTGTTTGATAAACAGCGATCGGCTCCTCCTCTCCGTCACAAAACAGCGCGACTTTTCCGCCATACTCCCGCAGAATAAACCGCGACGAGTCTGCCGAAGCATGTCCTACAGCCAGCACCTGAGCCGAAAGCAGCGCCGCCGCAGCTAAAATTTTACCGTTTATTTTTGCCATAAATATTCTCCCTTCGTTTGCCGAAAATCTTTCCAAGCCCTTTATCTGCTTAAGTTTTTAATAGTTTCAACACACTTTTCAACATTTTTACTCGCGAAAACATGGCTTGTGTGCCAAATTTTCAACAATTTCAACCGAAAATGAGAAAAATTACTGCTCTCTCGGCTGTTTTTTTACGGCAGTAGGCAGGAAATCATAAACCTCGTCATAGCTTTCGGCTTCCGCTTCAGTCCGCGGAGGCGTCGGCATAAGCCCCGTACAGTCTGTTCCGCTTTGCGCGTTCATCGGAAAATCGTCTTGACTCAGCTCGTCTTTTATGGGATATTTGTCCACCACGCTCACTCCTTTCCGCAGTTTTAAAGCAAATCCTTTTATCCCGGCTTTGTTTCGTATCGTTCCTTTGCCGAGCGGCGAAAACAATATGAATAAACAGTTGGCAGTACACCGCCGATGCGGGATATCCTTTATAAGATATTGCACCAGTTATTATTAGACAAAATTTCGGAAAAATTCTGTTGACAAAAACTTTGTGTTGGTGTATAATATACTAAATGTACTTTATCTGAAACAACACAATTATTAAAGCGCGAATTGAGTCCGGTTCTCACTTGGCTGCTAAACGCAGTGTGAAGTCAAGTGAGAATTTTGAAATTCTGTTTAAATAAATCGGAAACAACAACGTTATATTTAAAGTGTGAAATTTATGTTTAAATTTACAGAAAGGCAATAAAAATGGGAATTATCAAATCAATCTTCGGCACCTATTCATCAAGAGAATTAAAGAGGATCGAGCCGATAAAACAAGCTGTACTCGACCTCGAACCGAAATATAAAAAAATGTCCGATAAAGAGCTTAAAGCTCAGACTCAGATCCTTAAAGACCGTCTTGCAAACGGCGAAACGCTCGACGATATCCTTCCCGACGCTTTTGCCGTATGCCGCGAGGCTTCCGCGAGAGTCATAGGGATCCGCCACTATCCCGTACAGATCATCGGCGGGATCGTGCTTCACCAGGGCAGGATCGCCGAAATGAAAACCGGCGAGGGCAAGACCTTTGTCGCGGCTCTCCCGTCATACCTGAACGGACTTACGGGAAAGGGAGTTCATATCGTAACCGTAAACGACTATCTCGCCAAGCGCGACAGTGAGCTTATGGCAAAGGTACACAGATTTTTGGGGCTTACGGTCGGTCTTATCGTTCACGACATGGATAACAACGCCCGCCGCGCCGCGTACGCGTGTGATATAACCTACGGTACAAACAACGAGTTCGGCTTTGATTATCTGCGCGATAATATGTGCATATTCAAAAAGGACTTGGTTCAGCGCGAGCCGAACTTCGCCATCGTCGACGAGGTTGACTCTATCCTGATAGACGAGGCGAGAACGCCGCTTATTATTTCGGGACAAGGCGACAACTCGTCGGATATGTATACCAAAGCCGACAAATTTGCCAAAACGCTGAAGAAGTGCGTAACGGCAGAAGTCGATACTTCCGTTCAGTATGACAACGACTATGACGGCGACTATCTTGTTGATGAAAAGGCAAAAAGCTGTACGCTTCTTCCGAGCGGCGTCGAAAAAGCGGAAAAGTATTTTAATGTCGAAAACCTTATGGATTCCGATAATATAACCCTGCTCCACCACATAAACCAGGCTATCCGCGCAAACGGCTATATGAAGGCCGACGTGGACTATGTGGTGAAAAACGGCGAGATATTGATAGTAGACGAGTTTACGGGACGTATAATGGAGGGCAGACGCTTTAACCAGGGTCTTCATCAAGCCATCGAGGCAAAAGAGGGCGTTCAGGTAAAGCACGAAAGCAAGACCCTCGCGACGATCACGTTCCAGAATTTCTTCCGTCTTTACAAAAAGCTTTCGGGAATGACGGGAACGGGAATTACCGAGGAAGACGAGTTCAGACAGATCTACTCGCTCGACGTTATCATAATCCCCACAAACAAGCCCGTCCAGCGTATAGACAACCACGACAAGGTCTACAAGAATATCAGGGGCAAGCTCAAAAGCGTATGCGACCAGATCGAGGAATGCCACCGCAAAGGTCAGCCTGTGCTTGTCGGAACGGTAACGATCGAAAAATCCGAACAGCTCTCAAAGCTGCTTAAAGCGAGAGGAATAAAGCACGAGGTCCTGAACGCGAAAAACCACGAGCGCGAGGCTGAGATCGTCGCCCAGGCAGGCAAGAAAAACGCCGTGACTATCGCCACGAATATGGCGGGACGCGGAACGGATATAAAGCTCGGCGGAAACGCGGAGTTTTTGGCTCTCGCGGAAATGAAACGCCAGGGATATTCCGACGAGATCATTCAGGAGGCTACAGGCTATGCCGAGACCGATAATGAGGAAATAATCGAGGCAAGAGCCAAATATCAGGAGCTGAACAAAAAATTTGACAAGGAGATCGCTCCCGAGGCCGACGAGGTAAGAAAGCTCGGCGGGCTGTATATAATAGGTACGGAACGTCACGAATCCCGCCGTATCGACAACCAGCTCCGCGGACGCTCCGGACGCCAGGGAGACCCGGGGGAGAGCTGTTTCTATATTTCGCTTGAAGATGACCTTATGAGATTGTTCGGCGGCGACAAGGTCCAAAGGCTTATGGAAACCATGAACTTTGACGAGGATATGCCGATAGAGGCGGGATTTCTGAACCGCGCTATCGAATCCGCGCAGATGAAAATAGAGGGCAACAACTTTGCCGCAAGAAAGTATGTCCTCGACTATGACGATGTTATGTCTCAGATGCGTCAGACGATCTACAGCCAGCGTAAAAAGGTCCTTGACGGCGAGGATATCCATGAAAACGTTTTGCAGATGATGCGGCAGGATATTGAGGAAAATGTCAAGACCTTCTGCTCGGACAGCGTCGCGGACAACTGGAATTTAGACGGGCTTCGCGCGCATTTCTACAACTTTTTGCTTATGCAGACTGACCTTCGCTATACCGTAGACGAGCTTAATGAGATTTCGCCAAAGGACGTCACCTCGCAGATCATACAACGCGGAGAGCTTTTGTACAAGTCCAAGGAAGAAGAGGTCGGAAGCGAGAATATGCGCGAGCTTGAGCGCGTGAGCCTGCTAAAGGTCGTTGACAGGCACTGGATGGATCACATCGACGCGATGGACGAGCTAAAAAGCGGTATCGGACTTTCGGTATATGCCCAGAGAAATCCCGTAGAGGAATATCGCTTCCAGGGCTACAATATGTTCGATGAAATGATCGCGACAATACGAGAGGAAACCGTAAGGCTTGTGCTTACAATGCCCGCAATGAGGATGATGCCCGTCCGTGAGCAGGTCATGAAGCCCGACGCCCCCAACGCCTCATCGGGCGGAAACCGCGCCCAAAAACGCGCGGCTAAGAAAACCAAAGCAAAGAAATAATTATACCTTCGGCAACAATGGGAAACTTTCTTCAGAAAGTTTCCCATTGACCCTTTCAAAGACTTTTTGTACCGCGCCTAACGGCGCAGGTTTTCTATATTTGCAAAATTTTCATACGCAAAACGCGCCCGGAGAATTCCGAGCGCGTCTTTATTTGGATTTAACTAATAACTAACTACTGACAACCGACAACTATTAACCAAGTCTTTTCTCGATCTTGTCAAGCTCGTCGTAAAGCGCCTGGGGAACGTGTCCGCCGTTAGCCTTGATGTCGTCGTTGTAGTATCTGCGCATCTCCGCGATCTCCTTCTTCCAAAGGTCAATATCAACGGAGAGAATGCTCTTCAGCGCGTCGGGCGAAACTTCGTCCTCAATGCCCGTGAGGTTAATATCCTCAGCCTTGGGCAGGAAGCCTATAGGAGTCTCAACCGCATCGACCTTGCCCTCACAGCGCTTGATGATCCAGTCGAGAACACGCATATTGTCGCCGAAGCCGGGCCACATAAAGTTGCCTTCTTCGTCCTGTCTGAACCAGTTTACGTTGAAGATCTTCGGAGCCTTGTCGCCGAGCTTCTCGCCCATCTCGAGCCAGTGTGCCCAGTAATCGCCTACGTTATATCCGATAAAGGGCTTCATAGCCATCGGGTCGTGACGAAGAACTCCGACCGCGCCTGTCGCCGCGGCAGTTGTTTCGGAAGAAACCGCAGAACCCATATATGTTCCGTGTGTCCAGTCAAACGACTGATATACAAGAGGAGTCGTAGAAGCGCGTCTGCCGCCGAAGATCATAGCGGTTACGGGAACGCCGTTCGGGTTGTTGAACTCGGACGAAAGACACGGACAGTTTGTCGCGGGAGCGGTAAAGCGGGAGTTCGGGTGAGCAAGCTTCTGGGGCTTACCGTCAGCAGCCATAACTGAAACGAATTCCTTTCCGTTTACCTTCTCGCCCTTCCATTCCTGAGCGTTTGCGGGAGGATTCTTATCAAGACCTTCCCACCACGGTGTCATCTCGTCAAGGTTCAACGCAACGTTTGTGAAGATAGTGTTCTTCTTTGTGCATTCAAGAGCGTTGTAGTTGGACTTTTCATTGGTTCCGGGAGCAACGCCGAAGAAGCCGTTCTCGGGATTGATAGCGTAAAGTCTGCCGTC
>JAFLUE010000049.1 GCA_022508945.1 Oscillospiraceae bacterium | reverse complement strand
CTTTGCGTCGGCTCTGCTGACGCAAAGTGATGAATTTTGAAATTCTATTTAAATCAATTCGCCAAAACCACGCAGTGGTATCGAACGAATTTCAAAAAGCGTAAAATTTTTCGCAGAAAAATTTTACGCGGTTCTCACTTTGCGTCGGCTCCGCTGACGCAAAGTGATGAATTTTGAAATTTATTTAAATAAGGAGGAAAAATTATGAAGGTTATTCTGCTTGAGGATGTAAAGGGAACAGGAAAAAAGGGCGAGGTCAAGGAGGTCAAGGACGGTTATGCCATAAACGGACTTATCAGAAAGGGTCTTGCACAGGAGGCAAACGCGAAGAACTTAAATCTGCTTCAGGGTCAGAAGGACTCCGCCCAGCACAAGATCGACGTTGAGAAAGCAAACGCAACAGATATTGCTCAAAAGCTTGAGGGAAAAACCGTGTCGGTAAAGGCTAAGGCAGGACAGAACGGCAGACTTTTCGGAACGGTGACTTCAAAGGAGGTTTCCGCGGAGATAAAGAAAACGCTCGGGCTTGATGTTGACAAAAAGAAGATCAACATTCCGATGAAGATAGAGGGTTTTGGGAAATTTTCGGCTGAGGCAAAGCTTTACGCGGGAATTTCGGCTAAATTTTCCGTTGAGGTCACGGAGGAGGGCAAATAATGTCCGCTGCTGATTTTGAGGGGATAAATCTCCCGTGTAATATAAGCGCGGAAAGATCCGTATTGGGATGTGTGTTTGCGGATAACAACAGAAAGGGCGTTCTCGGCGATGTTATAAGCTCGCTTCGCGCCGAGCATTTTTACATCGAGCTTCACAGCAGCATCTACAGCGTTATGGCGAGGCTGTATCTTGCGGGAACAAGACTAGACGCGGTCGTTATTCTTAACGAATGTATAAAAGAAGGCATTTTCGAGAGCGAAGCGGAGGCTGCGTCCTGCGCGAAGGAGCTTATGGACTCCGCGCCAAGCTCTTCGGCGATCACTTCGTATGCTAAGATCGTTGTTGAAAAGTATATGCTCCGAAGCCTCATTTTAGCGGCAAACGATATTATCCGAACCGCAAGCGCCGAATCCGGCGAAGCCGATAAAGCGCTTGATTATGCCGAGCGCAGGGTCTATGATATAAGATCCGGCGAAGAGGACAGAAGCCTTACGCACATAAGCGGCGTTGTTTTCGAGAGCATAAAGGACCTTACGGATCTTGCGAAGGAGTTCTCGAAAAACGGCGGAAAGCCCGTGTTAAAAGGTCTCGAAACGGGCTTTAAGTATGTGGACGAAAAGATTTACGGGCTTAACAGGTCAGAGCTTATTATTTTGGCGGCAAGACCCGGTATGGGAAAAACGTCGTTTGCTTTGAATATCGCGGTAAATATTGCGAAAAAATACCGAGATAAGTCGATTTGCGTTTTTAGCATCGAGATGAGGAAAGAGGAGCTTGTTTCGCGTATGATATCCTCCGAGGCGCTTTTGCCGTCGGAGTCAATGCGTACGGGAAACGTTACAAACGATAAATGGTCAAGTATAACAGATGCGGCGGACGTTTTGTCACAGCTCCCCATTTACATTGACGATACGCCCGGATGCAATGTCATGTCGATAAAATCGAAGCTCAGAAGAATGAAAAATTTAGGCCTGGTAATCATCGACCACCTCGGTCTGATGACGTCCGTAAACGACCACCGCGGAAACAAAGTGGCGGAGGTCTCGGAGATAACAAGAGACTTAAAGGTTATGGCAAAGGAGCTTAACGTGCCTGTTATGGTACTGTCACAGCTCTCAAGAGCTGCTGAAAAACGTGAGAACAAAAGCCCCATGCTGTCCGATCTGAGGGACTCGGGATCTATCGAGCAGGACGCGGATGTTGTTATGTTTTTGCACAGAGAAAGCTATTATGACAAAGCCAGTCCGAACAAGGAGCTGTGTGTGTGCAATGTCGCGAAAAACCGTCATGGAGAGACCGGCGAGGCAAAAATAGGCTGGAAGGCTGAGTATACAAAGTTTGTAAATATCGAGTTTAAAGGCGGATAAAAGGGTATTATATTGATTTGGAATGGAACTGATTGAAAGTGTAAAAACGGCGATTTTTGATAATGATATGCTTTGCGGGTACAATACGGCGGTCTGCGCGCTTTCGGGCGGCGCGGACAGCACAGCGCTTTTGCTGGTGCTGAAGGAGCTTTCCGAGGAGATGGGCTTTGAGCTTAAAGCGTGTCATTTGAATCACGGGCTTCGCGGCGAAGAAAGCGACCGCGACGAGAGGTTCTGCGCGGAATTGTGTGAAGAGCTTGGAGTTGAACTTTACGGAAAGAAAATAAACGTAGCGGAGTACTTGAAAAAGCACGAAAGCCTTGAGGAAGCGGCAAGGAAGGTGCGCTACCTTTTTTTTGAAGAGGCAAGAGAGCGCTTCGGCGAAAATACGGTGACCGCGACCGCCCACAACGCAAACGACAACGCGGAAACCGTTCTGCTCAATCTCATAAGAGGCACGGGACTCAAGGGCTTATGCGGTATCCCGCCTGTGAGGGACAAAATAATCCGTCCGCTTATATATGTCAAAAGAAGCGAGATAGAGGAATTTCTAAAGGAGAAAAACCGGTCGTTTGTAACGGACAAGACAAATTTTTCCGAGGACTACACAAGAAACAAAATACGGCTGAATATTCTTCCGGAGATCATGAAGATAAATCCGTCCGCTGTCGGGACGATCATGAGAATGTCTAAAAATCTCCGAAGCGACAGCGATTACCTTGAAGAAGCTTCCGAAAACGCTCTCAGAAGCTCAGAGCGCCCGAACGGATATGACGCGGCGGCGCTTGACAAGCTCCGAGAACCTATCAGGAGCAGGGCGGTACGGAAGATCCTGATAAACGGCGGGGTTGAGCCGTCGGAGCTTAGGATCAGAACCGCGGTCTCGCTGCTTTCAAAACGAAGCGCAAGATTTAATCCATGTAAAAACAAGTTTTTTACAATACGAAAAGGGATATGTTTTGTAGAGACCGTTGAACAAAAATTCGGCGGTTTTAATGAAAAACACGGCTAAGTGTTGAAAACTATTGTTATAAATCAGGAAATTTCAGCAAAAATTCAGAAAAACGGTTTGCAAAATTCATCTGTTTGTGGTATAATTATTTTTTGTAGGGGGACATAAAATATGTATTTGCCTGACGAGGTAGAAAAGATACTCTTTACCGAGGAGCAGCTAAAAGCTCGTGTAAAGGAATTGGGCGAGCAGCTCACAAAGGAATATTCGGGCAGAAATCCGTTGTTTTTGTGCGTTCTGCGCGGCGCGAGCGTTTTTTTCGGCGATCTGATAAGAAACGTTGAATGTCCGCTGGAGATCGAATTTATAAAAGCTTCGAGCTATGTCGGTACAAATTCG
The DNA here is from genome assembly GCA_022508945.1 of Oscillospiraceae bacterium. Taxonomy (GTDB): domain Bacteria; phylum Bacillota; class Clostridia; order Oscillospirales; family Ruminococcaceae; genus CAG-115. Next base: position 9,598 of record JAFLUE010000049.1, on the reverse strand, counting down.
AGCGGTGAGGTCAGTGTTGACGGAGAAATGCCGAATATTTCGGGGCGCGATGTTGTGCTGGTAGAGGATATCGTCGATACCGCAAGAACGCTTTCAAGGCTGAAGGCACTGCTTATGAAAGAAGCTCCGAAGTCACTCAAGGTCGCCGCTCTTCTCGATAAGCCGTCAAGAAGGGTAGTAGAAGGCTTTAAGGCGGATTATACGGGATATGAGATCGACGATCTGTTTGTGGTGGGATATGGTCTTGATTGTGACATGAAATTCAGAAATCTTCCGTATGTCGGAGTTTTGAAGGGCTGATTACATATAATATTACCGCGGGTCACTGCGGTTTGTAAAATAAATAATACAATATTTCAAATACACGCGTTATGTTCATGCGTTAGAAAGGCGGTTTAAATGAAGAAAAATAAGCTGACGGGCGTTGTTATTTACTTTCTGATAATCATTCTGCTGATAATCGGAGTAGTGTCGGTTTTGAACTTTGCAAGCTCAGGCTCTCAGAGGAATACGCCGACCTATTCGGATATCATCTCCGAGTTTGATAAGCTCAATGTTTCGGCATATGAGCTTGATCTGGGGAGCGGACTTCTGAAGTATTATATAAAAGGCACGGAAAACGACCCCAAAGCGATCAAAACGTACAGCGTTCCGAATGTTAATATTTTCATAAACGATATCAACTCGGGATATACGACGGAAGGAAAAATCGCAAATTATCGTCAGAGATATAACGAGGCGAATCCCGAAAATCCTCTGATAGAAAATTATATCCCCATTTCGGACAATTCCTTCTGGCTGAATCTGCTTCCGTACCTGTTTCTGGTTCTTGTTATGGTCGTATTTACCGTAGTTATTTTCAGACAGACAACGGGCGGAGGAAAGGTAAGCTCCTTTTCGCGCGCGAATGTCCGTCAGATGACAGGTAAAAAGGTAACGTTTGCGGACGTGGCGGGTGCTGACGAGGAAAAACAGGAGCTTGTTGAGATCGTTGATTACCTGAAAAATCCCGGAAAATACCGCGAGATCGGTGCGAGAGTTCCGAAGGGCGTTCTGCTCGTAGGACCTCCCGGAACGGGTAAAACGCTGCTTGCAAAAGCGGTGGCAGGTGAGGCAGGCGCGCCGTTCTTTTCGATATCGGGTTCGGATTTCGTGGAAATGTATGTCGGCGTCGGTGCGTCGCGTGTGCGCGATCTGTTTGACCAGGCTAAAAAGCATACTCCGTCTATCATCTTTATTGACGAGATCGACGCGGTAGGACGTCAGCGCGGCGCGGGTCTTGGCGGCGGTCATGACGAGCGTGAGCAGACGCTGAACCAGCTGCTTGTTGAAATGGACGGCTTTACCGAAAACGAAAACATTATAGTTATGGCTGCGACAAACAGACGCGATATTCTCGACCCCGCTCTTATGCGCCCGGGACGATTCGACAGGCAGGTCGTCGTAAGCTATCCCGACATAAAGGGACGTGAGGAAATACTGAAGGTACACACGAGAAACAAAAATGTAGGACCCGATGTTGACCTTAAGACAATTGCCGCGACAACGGCGGGCTTTACGGGTGCGGATCTCGAGAACCTTGTAAATGAAGCGGCTTTGCTTGCGGCAAGAAAGAACAAGAAAGCCATCACAAAGGAAGAAATAGAGGAAGCGACAATAAAGGTCGTTGCGGGTCCCGAGAAAAAGAGCAAGGTGGTCTCCGACGAGGAGAAGAGACTCACCGCCTATCACGAGGCAGGTCACGCGATCACGACATATTTCTGCAAAACGCAGGATAAGGTACACCAGGTGTCGATCGTTCCTCGCGGCTCGGCGGGCGGATTTACGATGCATCTGCCCGAAAAGGACAGAAGCTTCATCTCGAAGACATATATGGAAGAGTCGATCATCGTTCTGCTTGGAGGACGTGTAGCCGAAAAGCTCATTCTTGACGATATTTCCACAGGCGCGTCAAACGACATCGAACGCGCGACAAACTGTGCGCGTGATATGGTCATGCGCTACGGCTTCTCGGAGAAATTGGGACCTATCCTTTACGGAAGCGCAAGCCACGAGGTTTTCCTCGGAAGAGATTATTCTCAGGGGAAAAACTATTCGGAAAACGTTGCTTCGGAGATCGACGCGGAGATACGCGAGCTTATCGAAACAGGCTATGAAAAGGCAAAGGATATCCTTACGATCCACGCGGATATGCTTGAAAAATGCGCTCAGTATCTGATGAAGCACGAGAAGATCACGGGCGTTGATTTCTATAAGCTTATGGACGGCGAAATTACCGTTGATGGCGACAGGGTCGAGCTTTCAAAGGAGAAGCTTCCCGAAGAGCAGGATGACGAAGCAAACAGCGAAGAGCCGAAGGCTGAGGAAAAAATCGAAGAGCAAAAGCCGGAAGAAACCGAAGATAATAAAAACGAAGAAGAATAAATTATTCGGAGTTAATGAGCGAAAAAGTTCATTAACTCCGAATAAAGTTTAAGAGGGAAATTATGATCGAATACATAGACGAAGCTCCGACACTTGAGGAATACAAGGAAATGCGAAAAGCGGTAAACTTTATGGTCTTATCGGACAGGATAGCAAGCAACGCCCTGAATAACGCGTTTCATATCACGACCGTCCGCGACAACGGCAGAGCGATAGGCATGATACGTGTGCTTTCGGACGGGAGCTATGCGAATTTTATAACCGATGTTATGGTTATCCCCGAATATCAGCACAAGGGAATAGGCAGAACGCTTATGCAGAGGACAATGGACTTTATGCGGGGAACACTTGAGGAGGGTGAGACAATTGTTTTGTATCTGATGTCCGCTACGGGAAAAGAGCCTTTTTATAAGCAGTTCGGCTTTCGCGAGCGCCCGAATGAGGTCTGGGGTGCGGGAATGAGTCAGTGGATATCAAAGTAATACAATATTTGTAAAACAATGGCTTAAATTCACTTATAAAAAATTGTTGACAAACAAACGCCTGTATGATATAATAAAAATACAGATGCTTTTATTATATTGATTTAAATTAGGAGTGGTAATTTATGGAGAGATTTTGTTCTAAATGCGGTTCGCTTGTTGAGGGAACGGGAATGTTCTGTCCGTCCTGCGGAGAAAAGCTCGGAAGCGCGGTAAATCTTGAGAAGCCCGACGCAATGCCGAGTATTTCTCAGCCCGTATCAACTCAGCCCATGTCGACCTTCACCCAATCGGACAATAATAATACATACGGCAATCAGAACAGCCATGTCGCGCAGATGCCGAATTATCCGCAGAGCTATAATTCGGTAAGCACGCCTTCTTCCGGCGAAATGACCGTGGGGCAGTGGGTGTTGACGATCTTTCTGTCGTCACTCGGACTTATCGGTCTTATTTTGCTGTTTGTATGGGCGTTTGGCGATACAAACACGGCAAAGAAGAATTACGCGCGCGCTATGCTTATCTGGGAGGCAATTACGCTTGCTATCGTGATTATTATATACATTGGAGCGATCGTTTGCAGCGTCGGACTTTTAGGCTCGATCTTTGAGGAGCTTGGAAATGAGTTGGAAATGTACGCGATGTTTAGATAAAGCCGATCGCATTTGATTTGAAAAACAAGATCCACCGTTTAACACGGTGGATTTTTTGTGTAAAAATTGGCGCACCCGGGCTTGGGTGCGCCTTATAATTAAGGGGTCTGCTTTATTTCTTCCTTGAAACAACTACCGCCGCTCCCGCGAGAGCTACAAGTCCTATCGCGAGTGAGAATCCCGCAAAGCCCGTGTCGGGGTTTTTAACATTGCCGTTATCGCTGTTATTGCTGTTATTGCTGTTATATGAGCTGCTGTCATCGTCATCGTCGTCGTTATCAACGTAGATCGGCTCGGACGTTACGATATACTCGCTGAAATGGTTCGTTTTAAATACGATATAACCGTCAACAACCTCATATGCAAGTGGAGTGTAGCTTCCGTTCGTTTCTGCGCGGTAAACGTAAATTGTCTTGTCTGTGAGAGTTTCGGGTACAGGTATTTTAACTGTTACTGTGCCGTTGGGTTGTACTTCTCTGTCGCCGACTTTAAAATAAATGTTGTAGGTAAAGGTGTTTGCGTTTGTTTTATCCGCTACCGCAGCAACGATAAGCTGTGCGCCTTCTTCCAGAACACCGCTTTCCGCTGAAGCCTTAATTCCCGAAGCATCGTCGGAATAGTCTACCATAACCGCTCCTGTCGCAGGATCTTCAACTTCAACATTGTATGTTACGAAATAATACTTCCCGCCCTTTGAGATTATGAAAAGCTCGTCGTTTATAGCCGTAACACCGTCCGCTTCGATTTCCTCGGAAACTGTATTCATGTATCTGTCAACAAGGAACGCTTTTCCGCCCTTTACAGCGGGTGCATAATTTCCCGCAAATCCGCCGATATCGTCGAAGTATGCGAGAACGTTCTCGTTTCCGTCCATATAGCCTACCTTGCCGTTGAGGTCTTCAAACATATAAATGTATGTTCCGCCGACACTATAGGCAGTTATTTTCTTGTAATATGTTTTTGATTCAAAATTCTTTAAATCTTCAAGGTCGTCAAAAATTGCGTAACCTCTGTTGATTCTTTCATACAAATCATAATCATAAGAATACGGCTCTCCGATTATTTTATCGGTTATAGCGTACGGGTCGAAATAAAATAATCCTTCACGATCAAATTCTACAGATTCAATTTTTTTGGTCTCTTCATTAAAGAAACATATTCTATCCCAGTTCATAGTAACAGGGAGACCTTCATACCAATATGTAGTACCATTAACCCACCTTGCGTAACCGTACGCCCCTGCACTATGTGAATCATCTGCTTCGAAAACCGTGTCTACAGTACCGTTTGAATTGCAACGGTATACCTCAAAACCAGCAGCAAGATTCAAACCAAAAAAGCTGTCATCGAGTACAACACTGGCATATGCCAATACGTCACCGCTGTGCTTAACAAAATAAGACCAATTACTGAAATAATATAATCCGTCTATGTCATTATAATAACCAGTGCGAACATCACCAGTAATTGTCTTATCAGTCATATCTGCCATACTTGCTTTTGCGACGACAGTCTCTGTTTTCGTACCATCAGTTTGAGTAACAACCATTTTTAATTCTACAAAATAGTTTCTATCACTTTCATATGGTGTAGTTTCACCGGTTTCATAATCTTCCCGTATTTCTACAAGATGAAAAGTATCTAAAATCCTTTCAAAACCAACCGAAACTCCGTCATATCTTGTAGAAGTCCAAAAGGTATCAAGATCATAAAGCTTTTTAATTTCGCCGTCGGTTATCTTATAAACTGCTCTTTCTGTTACCTTGCCCTCGTCGTCTCTTCTTACAAGCTGAACATATTCGCTGCTGTGGTCGAACATACCCCACTGAAGACCCGTGGTGTCGAAATCAGCCCTGAGCTTGCTGAAAGTAAGAACGCCCGTTTCGCGCCATGCTTCGAGGTTCTTTTCACTTACATAGCCCAGTCCGTTAAAGTCAATGTCAAGATTTGCGTCCTCGTCGGCATAGCCGTTTTCGCTCGAGTCAAAAATCTCTCCGCTGATATCCAGAAGCCCCACGCCCTCGACATAAATGATCGAAGCATCAAACTCCGTGGGTATCTCGGCAGTAATAAGGCTCAGCAAATTGTCCTCAGCTTGCTCGGCAAACGAGCTTACGGCAAGTGTAGAAACCGCTACAGCAGCCGCGACAATCGCCGCACCTACTTTTCTCCAAATTTTCATGGTAAAATCTCCTTTTTTCGCCCTGATTTCAGGCACAGTATAATAAGACCAAATGGTCTCAATATATTATATAACAAACGGTCTGATTTGTCAAGACCATTTGGTCTGTTTTTTATAAAATATTTTTGGGGTGGTATTATGAACAGATTAAAGGAACTTCGTGAATTTCACATGCTTACACAGGAACAATGCGCGTCTATCGCGTATATATCCACAAAGAGTTATATCAGATATGAAACAGGCGAGCGCGTAATGCCGCTTGACGTCGCTGTTTCCTTCGCACAATATTATAAAGAGAGTCTTGATTATATCGCGGGGATATCCGATATATCACAAAATATCACAAAAAAGCCTGAGATAAATCCTAAGCTTATGTTTGCTCTAAGAAATTTCTCCGACAAACAACAGCAAGATCTCGCCGACTTTCTGAACTCCATGTATAAAAAATAGATCCGCCCCGAAAGGCGGATCTTTGTTTACGGCATATTTAAGCTCGGGCGGAATTAACAACTTACTGCGCTTTGGCATAAAATGTCTTGCGGAAACCCGAGCAAATAATTTTCGCCGTTAAGCGAGAATTTTCCCGATATCTGCTTGGGTCTAAGCGGGGTAAAAACCACAGCCGCGCCGATGGTGGCAGAGTGAATGCTTTTTGCCCGCGAATAGCCTGAGGCTCACAACGGCTGTTTGAAATACCCAAAGGCGCGGGGGCGAAAAGTCCCCGCGCCTGCCCTTTATACTATAAAAATAATGTTGTTATGGGTGATTAATTTAAAAATAACAACATAATGCCAAATCGCGAACTTCAAAAACCACGAAATCCTTTTTAAGGCAATACCGCACAAAGCTTTTGTGCGTATTGCGCTGTCAGACGGTTTTTGTGCGGTGTGGGCTTAAATAAATCCACCCAAAACAACGCGATATCCAAGCTCACTGACGGATATAAATTCCCTGTTCTTCCATATAATCCTCAAGCTCCTGCTTCATATCGCGGATCTTTTCCTCGTCCTGTTGGACCTTTTCGTTTTGCTTTTGTTCCGCGGTCTTTTCCTTTTCGTCCATTTTATTCACCTCCGATATAACAGTCGCAGCCCCTCATGTGGGCATTATATACTCCGATCGCCTGCAAATAAGCGTAGATGACGGTAGAGCCGACAAATTTCATTCCGCGCTTTTTCAGGTCTTTTGATATTTCGTCCGACAGCGGAGAAGCCGTGCGTATATCACAGCTCTCAAAAATTGTCTGTCCGTTTGTAAAGCCCCAGATGTAAGCGTCAAAAGAGCCGAGTTCTTTTTGGATCTGCATAAATACACGGCTGTTCGTAACACACGCCTTGATTTTAAGTTTGTTTCTGATGATCGGAGCGGAAAGCAGTTGTTCACATTTTCCGTCATCATACAGGCTTATTTTTCGGACGTCGAAATTATCGAACGCCTGTCTGAATGCTTCGCGTTTATTCAGCACGCACTCCCACGACAGCCCCGCCTGAAAGCATTCCAGCATAAGCGTCTCGAAAAGCTTTCTGTCCGAGTGTTCGGGAACGCCCCATTCGCGGTCGTGATATTTTACATACAGCGGGTTTTTCATATTCACCCAGGGACAGCGGTTTGTTATTTTTTTCTTTTGATAAGACATGATATTTTCGGCTTACCTTCTGAGCCTGACTTTCCTTATCTTAACTCTCACAGGTTCAGATATTGACGGCTCGTTTGTGTTTCTTGCGGCATTGTACGCCTGCTCATAGAAATAAAGCTGTGAGTTGAGCGCGGGAGCGCCGTTTTGTTCAACGCGTCTGTACTGTCCGTCGGACATAAGCTCGCGCGCCTTGACATTATCCCGCATACAGGTGTTGAAAATATCACATATCCTGTCCGCAAGCGCTTTATCGAGGATCGGCGCCGCGACCTCGACCCTGCGTTCGGTGTTTCGAGTCATAAAATCGGCGCTCGAAATATATACTCTGCGGCGGTCGTTCTTTCCGAAAATATAGATGCGGCTGTGTTCAAGAAAACGTCCGACGATCGAAATAACGCGGATATTTTCGGTCTCGCCCGGGATACCCGGTATCAGACAGCATATCCCCCGCACAACAAGCTCGATCTTAACTCCCGCGCGCGAAGCCTCCGCAAGCTTCTGGATAAGCTCCTTGTCGGTAAGCGAGTTTATTTTTATCGCGATATAGCCCTCCGAGCCATATGATATCTCATTGTCAATAAGCTCAACAATTCGGTTTTTCAAGCCCTTAGGCGCGACGAGAAGCCTGTTTGTGCCCGCGACGGTGCTTTCCTCCGTAAGGGCGTTGAAAACAACGGAAGCGTCCGCGCCTATCTCCTTGTTTGCGGTCATGAGCGTAAGATCGGTGTATAATTTTGAGGTTCGCTCGTTATAGTTTCCTGTGCCGATCTGAGTTATATAGCTTACATCGTTTCCGTCGCGCAGCGTTATAAGCAGCAGCTTTGAATGTACCTTAAGCTCCTCGAGTCCGTAAATAACATTAACGCCCGCGTCCTCAAGCTGTTTTGACCAGCCGATGTTGTTTTCCTCGTCAAACCTTGCTCTCAGCTCCACAAGCGCCAGAACGTCCTTTCCGTTTTCGGCGGCTTTGTTAAGCGCGTTTATTATCTTGCTGTCGCGCGCTACGCGGTATAGCGTTATCTTGATCGACGATACGTTCGGATTTTCCGCCGCCTCGTCAAGAAGCCTGATAAACTGGTTTATGTTCTCATAAGGATAGTTCAGCAGTATGTCCTTGCGCCTGATCTGTTCTATAAGCGAAGCTCCGCGCATAATTGAGGGCGGCTGCTGGGGAGAAAGATGCTCGAAGAAAAGGCTGCTTTCCTTTTCCAGACGGTTTTCGAGCAGACTCGTGAAGCTGAGCGAAAGGGGGGATTTCTGCTTGAAAACAAACGAGTTTTTTACGTCAAGGACCTTTGTCAGAAGCTCTACGCTCGTGCTGTCGGGATTCCCGCTGAATTCAATACGCACGGGCCGAAGCTTTTTGCGTTTTTTGACCAGCTTCGACATAATATCGCGAAAATCGACGTCATGGTCGAAAAGCGCTTCTTCAATGGGAATATCGGCATTTCGCGTCACTCTGAAGGTACAGCGCGACTGAATGGTAAAGTTTGAAAAAGCCTGCTTCGCACAATGGCTGATGATCTCCTCAATAAGCAGAAACTTTCCGCTTTTCGGCACAAACACAGCGCGCGGAAGATTTTCGGGGACGGGAAGTATGCCGAATGTGCTTCGTGTTTCGGTCTTTTTGCGTATCCTACAGCCTATATATACCTCGCCGTTTTTGAAAAACGGAATGGGATGTTTTTTATCAACAAGCCCCGTAAACAAAAGCGGAAGCACCTCGCGCGTAAAATACGCCCTGAAAAACGCGTCCTCCTGGGGAGTGAGGGTGCTTACGGACAGGTGTTCAATGCCGTATTCCAGAAGCCCCTCCATGATTTTTTCATATGCCTTGTCCTTTGAGGAAATAAGCCCGCGAACGCTCTTGGCTATTGCCGATAGCTGTTCCTTTGCGGTCATATTCGTTTTGTTATCACGGTCTTTTGGGTCGTAGTTCATCTTGTCGAAAAGGCTTCCGACTCTTATCATAAAGAACTCGTCGAGATTTGAGCAGAAAATACTGACAAATCTCAGGCGTTCAAAAAGCGGCGTGTTTTCGTCGAAGGCTTCTTCAAGCACTCTTTCGTTGAACTTCAGCCACGAAAGCTCGCGGTTTTCATAAAAGCTCATTTCTTTACTCCTTATTTTAATGGAATTTCAAAATTCATCATTTGGCGGCAGCGAAGCTGCCGTCAAATGAGAACCGCGTAAAATTTTTCTGCGAAAAATTTTACGCTTT
>JAFLUE010000048.1 GCA_022508945.1 Oscillospiraceae bacterium | reverse complement strand
GCGCAAATGTTGAAATTCATGAGGCGGTAGGAACCGACAACATCTTTATCTTCGGTATGAGAACACACGAGGTAAACGAGATGCGTATGCGCGGATATAATCCTCAGGGGTATATCGACAGCAACACCACGATCAGAAACGTTATCGAGAGAATGTATAACGGCATAAACGGCGCGAAGTTCGATGAGCTTGCAAATTCGATCAGAACCAAGGATTTCTATATGGCGCTTGCGGATTTCGACAGCTACCGCGGAACTCAGTCATATATAAGCGAGGTTTACAAAAACGCGTCCGAATGGAACAAAAAGTCGCTCTTTAACATCGCGGGCGCGGGAAGATTCTCCGCAGACCGCGCTGTACAGGACTACGCACGTGACATCTGGAATCTTAAATAAAAGTCAGACGCCAAAATCGCTTTGGCGAAGAACACACCAATACGCAATACTATTTCTCCCCCAGCATTATGGGGGAGAAAAACTATAAGGAGAAGTTTATGAAATTAGCTGAGGCGCTCAACTTGAGAGCGGACATTGCGAAAAGAATAGCCCAGCTCGGCTCGCGGCTTCAGAACAACGCTCTTGTACAGGAGGGCGAACAGCCCGCCGAAAACCCCAAAAGCCTTTTAACAGAGCTTAACGAGCTTATTATTCAACAGGAGGAGCTTATCGGAAAAATAAACCTCACAAACGCAAAAACCGTATCCGAGGGAAAAACGCTTACGGAAATGATCGCACATAAGGACTGCGTCCGTGATAAGATCAGCATTATGCGAGCTTTTCTTGACGCGGCTTCGAGGACCGTTTCGCGCGGGCTTCGCTCCGAGATAAAAATTTTGAGTACGGTAAATGTGGCTGAACTCAGAAAGCAGGTTGACGCGCTCGAAAAAGATTTTCGCGAAACAGACGTGAAAATTCAGTCGCTTAACTGGAGTACGGAGTTGATCTGATTTAAGGCGGTCATTCTTTGAGTGCGATAACGGGCGAGTGCCAAAACCCTTTGCGGACAGGGTCAAATGTTCGCTCTATTGGTTGCGCGCGGAGCAGGCGCAGGGGTTCGAATCCTCTTTTATCGCTATGCTCAAACTGTTACAAGCGCACTTTTAACGTTATTTTTACTGCCGCGGCGCTGACGTTATCGCAGGGCGGGTTAGGGGAATAAAGAGCCTGTTTAGTATATGAACGGGCTTTGAAAACACAATTTTGGGAGATTATGATTATGAGTATGCCGATCTTTGACTGTTTTGACACAAGCTATAAGCACCCATTTGGCGCAATTCGGCGCGGTCAGCCGTCTATGTTCAATATCAGACTTCCGAAGACACTTCGGGTCTCGGGACTTACGCTTGTTATGTTCCGCCCGGGCTTTAAGGAGCGTTTTGAAAAGCTTGAATTGCAGGACGAAAGCGGAGATGACAACATTTATTCCGTTGTGTATACGCCTAATCACATAGGACTTCACCACTACTATTTTACCGGGATCATTGACGACAGACGGCGCTACATAAAGCGTACCGGAGCAAATCTGGGAGTCTTTGACGGCGAGGAGCTTTTCCAGCTCACCGTTTTTGACGAGAACTTGTACACGCCCGATTTTGTAAGAGGCGGGATCATGTATCAGATTTTCCCGGACAGGTTTTACAAGAGCGGAGTAAAGCACGAAAATGTTCCGAACGACCGCGTGCTGCGCGACGACTGGCTGGGAACTCCGTATTACCGCCCCGATGAAAAGGGAATTGTACGAAACAACGATTTCTTCGGCGGAGATCTGCGCGGAATTATCGAAAAGCTGCCGTATATCCAGTCGCTCGGAGTTTCTATAATTTATCTCAACCCGATTTTTGAAAGCCACGAAAACCACCGCTATTCGACGGCAAATTACGAGAAGATCGACCCGCTTCTCGGAACGGAAGAGGACTTTAAAGAGCTTTGCCAAAAGGCAAATGAAATGGGAATAGAAATAATTCTCGACGGCGTTTTCTCACATACGGGCGCGGATTCGATATATTTCAACAAATTCGGACGTTACGGCGAACACACGGGCGCCTACCGCGACCGCAACAGTCCGTATTTCCCGTGGTACAGCTTTACGGGCTATCCCGACAGGTATGAAAGCTGGTGGGGAATTACGACGCTTCCGAATGTTGACGAAAACAATGACGCTTATACAAACTACATTTGCGGCGACGACGGGATCTTGCAGAAATGGATAAAGCTCGGCGCAAGAGGCTGGCGCTTGGACGTCGCAGACGAGCTGCCCGATGATTTTCTTGACAATCTCAACAAATCCGTCAAAAAGCTCGGAGATGATAAGATAATATACGGAGAAGTATGGGAGGACGCGTCAAACAAGGAGAGCTATGGCATACGCAGGCGGTATCTTGTCGGCGGTCAGCTCGACAGCGTAATGAACTATCCGTTTAAGGAAGCCATTCTTAACTACGTAAAATACGCAAACGCGAAGGAATTTACCGACTCGATAACAACTATTCTCGAACATTATCCGAAGCCCGCGGTCGATATGCTTATGAATTTCATATCTACTCACGACACCGAACGCGCGCTGACGCGTCTTGGCGGAGAAGATGTCGGCTGGCACGATAAGGACTGGCAGTGTGAGCGCTATCTCAATCCCGCGGAAAGCACCTACGGACTCTCGCTTTTACGCTGCGCGATGGTTTTACAGTTCTTCCTTCCGGGAATTCCCTGCATTTATTACGGAGACGAGGTCGGAATGGAGGGCTACCGCGACCCGTTTAACAGGCGCTGTTTTCCGTGGGGGAATGAAAACATCGAGCTTTTGAATTTCACAAGAACTCTCGCAAGGATCCGCAAGGGAACTCATGCTTTCGAGCAGGGCGCGCTCAGGTTTATTGAGGTTGACGATAAGGTATGCGTTTTCGCGCGCTTTGACCGCATAACCCGCGATGGCGCGATAATCTGTCTGAACAAATCGACCAAATCACACACCTTCGATCTCCGAACCGAAAAAACCGATATGTTCTTTGATCTGAAGCTTGCTCATTGCCGTTACGCAACCGATATTTCAGAGGACGGCACATTACAGGTTGCTCCGTTTGATTTTGCGGTGGTTTACTGTAAGGTATAATTGTTATGGGGATTTCATTCAGACATTCAGCAGGATTTGGCAAACGAATGGAATATAATCTCGTTGGCAAGATGTTAATGGAGGGGTTGGATGTTTATTTGCCGCTCGTTGACGATCACGGGGTAGATTGTATCATAGAGCGATTGCACTTTTATTGAAATTCAAATTAAAGCACGCTCCACTGAAGTTGCCGAGGGTAATGCCGCTTTTTTCGCCTCTATCACTCACGATAAAAAAATGCCAAATTTCTACTTTGTCTTTTACTCCGAACGGCTTGATATGATGTGGATCTTATCCTCGGAGGAGTTTTTAGCCGAGTGTGTTACAAATAAAAACGGTAAAAACAAAGGCACGCGCTCTATTTGGTTTAACGGAAATAGAACCGATAAAAAAACAGGTGTTAAAACAGAGTATTGCAAAGAGAAATTCAAGAAATATCTGTGTAAAGATTTCTCTCGTTTTCATTGATGGCTTTAATTCTAAAAACCGCGCTCGAAAATATCCGAGCGCGGTTTCCCTTTATAACCAACTACTAACAACTAATTTCTAAAAACTATCAGAACTCCAGCGCCTCTCCGCCCGAAAGATAGAGGATCCTGTCGCCGAGAATCTCGTCCATTGTATCAAAGCCCTTGAAGCCCGTACAGTGGCAGGCATAAACCTTCTCCGCGCCCGAAAGCTTGAGCGAACGCGCGGTCTGAATCACATATTCCACAGGGCAGTTAAGAGATCGGGGGTTATTTCCCGAAAAATGAAATCCGCCTATTACCGCAAGAATAGGTATCCCCTTATATCGCCTCGAAATTGTTTCGAGAATGTTCTCCGCGCCGCAGTGGAAACATCCTCCCACCAGTACCAGACCGTCCGCCTTGCGCTTTTTCGGGAAAATGACCGCAAAGCTCTCGTCCGAAAAATCAAACGGTATATGCTTTTTGTTATTTTCATCCGCAACAAAATAAGAGTGGTCGGGATTTTCCGCCTTTCGTTCAAAAACCTCACAGCTTGCAAGATAAAAACCCTCGCAGACCTCCGAAAAATTGTTGAACGCGATCAGATTGTTCGCATACTTTCTGAAGAAACCGCTCTCCAGTCCCACCGCTGACTTAAACAGTCCGCTGCGTTTAAAAACGCTTTCCTTTGCTCCGGCGCGAATATAAATTTCCGCCTTTGGATTTAACCGCATAATATGCTCGATCCCGCCGACGTGAGCGAAGTGGTTGTGTGTAAGAATAACCGCCGAGACCTCATTTATGGGAAGCCTCATTCGTTTCGCGTTTTCGACGGCGTTTCCCGTAAGCCCGGTATCTATAATATAGTTTTTTCCGCCGAATTCCACAAAAAGCGACAGCCCGTTTTCATAATACAGCTTTTCGTTTGCGGAGGTATTTTCAATCAGACAGATTATTTTCATTTTTTTAGCCTCTGATCCTCATTTTATTCCGTTTTTCTCAATATAAGCCTTTATTGCCGAAAAGCTTTCCGCCGACAGGCAATGCTCCATTCGACAGGCATCCTCCTCCGCGGTTTCCTTGGGGATCCCGAGAGAGGTAAGCCATTTTGTAAACAGCAGATGTCTTTCATAAACGCTTTCCGCAATTTCAAGACCCTGTTTTGTAAGCATTATATATCCGTTTTTGTCAACCTCAATACAGCCCTCGTTCCTCAGATTTTTCATCGCGACGCTGACCGATGGCTTTGTAAACTCCATTTCCGCGGCAATATCCACCGAGCGAACGTTTCCGAGCCTGTTTTGGAGAATTAAAATTGTTTCGAGATAGTTTTCCTTTGATTCTAAAATTCTGTCTTTCATATCAAGATCCTTTAAAACTGATTATTGTCCAGATCCAGCATTCTCGCTATAACGCTTCCCTCATAAACGATAGGATATTCTCTCAGCGAGAAAACAACTCCGCTTACCGGAGCCGTAATTACCTGAACCTTTGTACCCGTGATAGGAGTAACGATCTCCCCTATCTCGCTGCCCTTTTCGAGCCACATATTATGCTCTGCCGTGGGGATAAAGATCCCGCTTCCGACCGAATGAACAACGTGTACCGAGCTGTCCTTGGCTATAACCGGGTTTGAGATATTGTCCTCTTCCTCCGCCCATATCCCGAGGTGGTTCATAAGGTTAAACAGTCCGTGCAGAAGCTGCTCGCAGTATATCAGGTCGATCCTGCCGCCTACTCCCATTTCTACCGCTAAAGTCGGAACACCCGCCTCAATAAGAGCCTCAGTTAAAGAGCCGTCTCCGACAGCGCCGCTCTCATGGAGCCAGATAAGGTCCGTGTTCAGCTTTCTCGCGTATTTCATAAGAATATCGCTGTTTTTCGGAGCAATTCTTACCTGTGGGATCTCTCTGATAAACAAATTGCTTGCGTGAAGATCAACGCAAAGATCAGCCCCCATAATATCCTCTACGACCCTTTTGCCGATGTTCTCCGAGTTTGAGCCGAGATCCTCTCCCGACGAAAACAGCTTGTTCATATCAAGCCCCGACGTCGGAACGGCTCTGCTCACACTCTCCATTCCCAGCGGATTTACGGAGGGGTATATATCGACCTTTCCCTTGAGATACTGCATATTTTCCGAAATTGTTTTAACAAGCCGATAGCAGATGTACTGCCCCTCGATCTCATCGCCGTGTATTCCCGTAACGATAGCTATTCTCTTGTCAGTCTCGGGAGTTACCGCGCAAAGAGAATTTTTCCTGATAGCAAGCTCTTCGTCAACATCGAGCTTCAGCGTCATAATGTTTTCAATCATAAAATTAACCACCCCAAAGCCGAAAATCAGTACAGTCTGACTGTTATTCGACAGATTTAAGCGACTCTACCATGCTTATCCTCTTGAGAGTTCTTGTCATGATAAGGTTAACAAGAAGCGAGAAGCCTATCGTAACCAAAAACGCCCATAAATATGAGATCGGGTGAATTTCCCTTCCGAACATGACCTCGTCGATCTCTGCCGTGGTTATTACGAACATACACAGCCACCACCCGAGAAGAAGTCCGACCGCGCCCCCCATCATCGAAAGCACGATATTCTCTCGGAAAACATAGCTCGAAACCTCCGCGTCATAAAAGCCCAACACCTTCAGCGTAGCGATCTCCCGTATTCTTTCCGTAATATTTACATTCGACAGGTTATAAAGCACGACCAGCGCCAGCGCTCCTGCCGAAACGATCAGCACGATCGTCACCATATCCATTATCGAAAGCGTTTCTTTGATCTCATTAAGCGAGGTCGCGTTCATCATGACCGCAAGCACATTTTCGTTTTTAAGCATGATCTCGCTGAATTTTTCAACCTCTGTTTTATTATCCCCGGAAATCCCATTCTCAAAATAAATGATATTATATTTCGGAGCTTCTCCGAAAATTTCCTCATACTTACTTTCGTCTATGTAAAGATAATGGCTCGTATAATGCTCGGTTATCCCCGATATTATTAACTTTTCGGTCTTCCCTCCGCCGATCGAAAGCTCTATTTCGTCTCCGACCTTTGCTCCGAGAAGCTTTGCCGCCTTTTCTGTAATTACCGCGCCGTCTTTTATATAAACCTTTTCTCTTGAAACACGCTCGTGTATATCGACAAAGCTTTCAAAAATATCCGTGTCTTCAACCGCCGTCACATAACACTGAACGTTTTTTCCGTCGAATTTCGTTTCATACTGCTTTATCAGCGCCCTTGTGTAATTTGTATCCGGGTTATATCCCAGCATATCATCGTAGACGCTCTGAAGCTCCAAGCTGTCCGCGTCCTCGTCATACGCTAAATACCCGCTGTATTTGAAGATGTTTTTATACTGCAGGTCTACAATGTCCGAGATCGAATCCTTAAGTCCGAAGCCCGTAAGCGACAGCGCCGTACATCCCGCAATTCCCACAACGGTCATAAACATTCTTCTCTTATAGCGGAAAAGGTTTCTTCCGCTTATTTTCGCGAAGAAATTCATGTGGTTCCAGATAAACGTGATCTTTTCAAGCAGGATACGTTTTCCCGCCTTAGGCGCTTTAGGACGCATAAGAGACGCGGGTGTTTCTTCAAGAGCCTTGCGGCAGCTAAAATAAACCGTAACCGCTATCGCTGCCGTCATTGCTCCGCACGACAATATGATGTTATCCGGCGCGAACAAGAACGTAAAGTCCTTTATATTGTACATTATCGAATACGCGTACATTATTACCCACGGAAACAGCACACACCCGATAAACGCTCCAACAATACCTCCCACAAACGCGCCCGAAACAGCGTATATCATATAGTGACGAACGATCGCGCCGTTTGAATAGCCCAAAGCCTTGAGCGTTCCGATCTGCGTCCTCTGCTCTTCGACCATTCTCGACATTGTCGTAAGACACACAAGTCCCGCGACAAGCAAAAAGAAAATCGGGAAAATATTTGAGATCTTGTTTATTCGCTCCGCGTTAGACTCATATTCGGCATATCCCACGTTATCATCGCGCGTAAAAATATACCATTCCGCTTCTCCCACATCAGCAAGCTCTTTCTTTGCGTCTTCGATCTCCTTTTCCGCGTCGGCTATCTTTTCGTTAAATTCGCGAACTCCGTCCTCATATTCCTTCAGACCGTCCTCGTATTGCTTCTTCGCGTCCTCAATTTCCTTTACGCCGTCCTCATAGTCTTTTACTCCCTGCTCAAATTCTGCCTTTTTCTCAGAAAATTCCGCATAGCCTTCGTTATACTGTTTTTCAGCGTCAGCAATCTTCTCTGCGCCTTCGTTATATTCCTTGAGACCCTTATTGTATTCATAATAACCGGCCGAAACCTGTCTTTGAGCGTCGTCAAGCGCGCGTTCGCCCTCGGCTATTGTTTTCTCGTTTTCTTCAATCTGTGCGAAGCCTGCGTCAAGCAGAGCCTTGTTTTCCGCTAAAACCGCTTTTGCCGCTTCAAGCTTTATCCGTGCCTCCGAAACATCAACGCCCATCTGCTCCGCAAAAATGAGCTGCTGTTCTTGTTGGTCAAGCTGAGCGACAGCCGCTTCATACAGTGCGAGCTGTTCATTAAGCTCCGCCTTCGCAGCTTCAAGCTCAGCCTTTCCGTATTCAAGAAGCGCTCTCTGCCCGTCTATCTCATCCTGAGCGTCGTCAAGCTGCTTTTCCGAATCTTCAAGTATCCTCTTTGCGTCCTCAAGCTCTGCTTTTCCGTCGTTTATCTCCTCAAGAGCCTCCGCCAGCTTTCTTTCGGCGTCTTCAAGCTCGATCCTTCCGTCGTCGATCTTCTTTTTTGCGTCTTCAAGCTCCTTTTCGCCGTCTTCAATTTTCTTTTTCGCGTCCTCAAGCTCTTCCTTCGCGTCATCAAGCTCCTTTTGACCGTCAATCTTCGCTTCTTCAAGCTCCTTCTCTCCGTCAAGAAGCTTTTGCATAGGCTCCTCGAGGACCTCCCGGGTTCGGATCTCGCTTTGCTTTACGCCAAGCTCCTCTAATTTATCCGAAAGCTTATCACGAAACTCCTTGTATTCGTCGGAATAGCTTTTCTCGTTTTTAAGCTTTTCGGATTTTACGTAGATCTCCGTAAAAACATCCTGCGTAAAATCCGCCTCGTCTACTATCATAAACGCGTCTAACGCGCCGTCTCCGATATTTGTGCTTCCTCTTTGAGTGATGGAAATAAACATCGGCGTGTTATACAGTCCGACGACGGTATATTCTCTTTTTGACAGCGGGAATTCCTCGGCGTCCGTCAGATCCTCCAACGTAATTTTATCGCCGATTGCTACAATTCCTCCCTTTAAGAAGTTTCCGCTTATAATGCATTCGCCCTCGTTTTGGATATTCCGTCCCTCTGTTATCTCGATACGGTTTATCTCGCCGCTCTGCGCCGAGTAAACGCGCGTGAGGTATTCATGCTCTCCGCTAAGCATGGACAGATCCGTGTATTTGGACGTAAAAACCCCGTCAACTTCGTCCAACTCCAAAAGCGCCTTTTTGTCATTTTCCGTAAGTCCGAATGTCGAAAGCACCCTCAGATCAAAGAGGTCGTTTTGATCGTAATAGTTGTCGGCGGAGGTCTTCATATCATCACACGCCGCTCTTACACCGCTGAAAAATCCCACTCCGATCGCGCAGATCAGCAGAATTGACAAAAAACGGTTTTTGGTTTTCGAGATCTCCCGAATTGTGTTTTTGTTTATAGCTTTCAAAATATCACCTAATTATGTATAAAAACCGATTACCACTCAATTTGTTCTACGGGAGTAGGGTCGGAGTTAAACTGAATATCATCGACCCTGCTGTTTTTTATTTTTATAACTCTGTCCGCCATCGGCGTTATCGCGGTATTGTGCGTGACGAGAATTACTGTCATCCCATCATTTCTACAAGTATCCTGAAGCAGCTTCAGTATCATCTTTCCCGTGTTGTAATCGAGCGCGCCCGTCGGCTCGTCACACAAAAGAAGCTTTGGTTTTTTCGCGAGCGCTCTCGCTATCGAAACTCTCTGCTGTTCTCCGCCGGAAAGCTGGGCGGGGAAATTGTTTATTCTCTCCCCAAGCCCCACTTTCGCCAGAATCTCCTCCGCGGGGATATAGTCCTTTTTTGTTTGTCCCGCAATCTCCACGTTCTCTTTTGCTGTCAGATTCGGAAGCAAATTGTAAAACTGGAAAATAAAGCCTATTTCAAACCTACGGTAAAGCGTAAGCTGTTTTCGGTTGTAGCTGCTTATTCTCGCTCCGTCCACCGAGATTATCCCCTCATCGCAGGTATCCATTCCCCCGAGCATATTCAGGACCGTCGTCTTTCCCGAGCCGGACGGACCCACAATGACCGCCAGCTCACCCTTTTCTATATCGAAGGTCATACCGTCCGAGGCATTTATAGTGACCTCTCCGACATGATACCGCTTATAAACATCCTTTAACGAAACTAATGCCATAAAAACCTCCACAGTTACGGAGCAGTTAAGTTTAAGCCCGAAGCCTTATACAATTATATACATGAAGTAATACTTTTAAATCGCTGAGAGTCCCCATATACCTCGCCGGTTTAGCCTTTCCCGCCGCAAAGACGCCGCGGCTGTGGCGCGCCTTTCTTGTATCCGAGGGCTTCTCAGCAGCCCGCTCAAATGCTGATCTTGTCCTTGCCGCCCATATACGGTCTTAAGATCTCGGGGATATTGACCGAGCCGTCGGCGTTAAGATTGTTCTCAAGGAACGCGATGAGCATTCTCGGAGGAGCAACACAGGTGTTGTTGAGAGTATGAGCCAGATAGTTTCCGTCCTTGCCCTTTATACGTATCTTCAGTCTGCGCGCCTGCGCGTCCCCGAGGTTTGAACATGAGCCAACCTCGAAATATTTTTTCTGACGCGGCGACCACGCCTCAACATCATAGCTCTTTACCTTCAGATCAGCAAGATCTCCCGAACAGCACTCGATCGTTCTTACCGGAACATCAAGCGAGCGGAACAGATCGACCGTGTTCTGCCACAGCTTATCGAACCACATCGGAGAATCCTCGGGCTTGCAGACAACTATCATCTCCTGCTTTTCAAACTGGTGGATACGATATACGCCGCGTTCCTCGATGCCGTGTGCGCCTTTTTCTTTTCTGAAGCACGGCGAATAGCTCGTCAGGGCGTAAGGAAGCTTATCTTCCTCAAGAATGGTGTCAATAAACTTGCCTATCATCGAATGCTCGGAGGTTCCGATAAGGTACAAGTCCTCGCCCTCGATCTTATACATCATAGCGTCCATTTCCGCAAAGCTCATAACGCCCGTTACAACGTTGCTTCTTATCATATAAGGCGGAATACAGTAGGTAAAGCCCCTGTCTATCATAAAATCCCTCGCGTAGGAAAGAACCGCCGAATGAAGCCGCGCGATATCGCCCATAAGGTAGTAGAAGCCATTTCCCGCGACCTTTCTCGCGGAATCGAGGTCGATTCCGTTCAGCTTTTCCATAATTTCGCTGTGGTATGGGATATCAAAATCGGGTACGACAGGCTCGCCGTATTTCTTTATCTCGACATTCTCGCTGTCGTCCTTTCCGATAGGAACGCTTGAGTCTATGATGTTCGGAATGGTCATCATGATCTTGTTTATCTTCTCAGCAAGCTCCGCCTGTTTTGCCTCAAGCTGCTTCTGCTCCTCGGCAAATTCAGCGACACTTGCCTTTGCCTTTTCCGCCTCTTCCTTCATTCCCTTAGCCATAAAGCCGCCGATCTCCTTGGAAATGCGGTTTCTGTCCGCGCGGAGCTGTTCCATCTTCTGAATGGTCTTGCGGTTTTCGGCGTCAAGCCCGATAACCTCGTCTACAAGCGGGAGCTTGTCGTCCTGAAATTTCTTTTTTATGTTTTCGCGAACCAAGTCGGGATTGTCTCTTATCAGTTTAATATCTATCATTTTTAATTATCCTCCATAAAAAATCTTTCTACTATATTTCTCAAAATTTCCTCATCGGAAAATTCGATCTGTAAAATATTTGTTTTTTTGCCCTCGTTTATTCTTACCTTTGTTTCAAGAATTTCCGAAAGACTCGCTTCGATCTCGGTATAATACGAAGCCTTTTTCTTTATCTGCTTTTTCTTTTTTTCGGCAGCCTGACTGCTCTCAAAGCTTTTGACGTAGCTTTCAAGCTCCCTTACCGACATATTTTCCTTTGCCGCAAGCTTTGCTGCCTGGATTATATTTCCCTCGTCCTTAAAGGATTTAAGGACCTTCGCGTGTCCCGACGAGATCTTCCCTTCGGCAAGCAGCTTTTTCACCTCATCAGGCAGCGTCAGTAGCCCGAGGCTGTTGGCAATTGACGAGCGCGCCTTTCCGAGCGCTTTCGCGAGCTGTTCCTGTGTCATTGAATACCCGTCGAGAAGCTCTTTATATCCGAGCGCTTCTTCCACGGGATTGAGATTTTCGCGCTGTAGGTTCTCTATAAGCGCTATCTGCGCCGCCTGCTCCTCGCTAAGATCGTCGCGGACAAGCACCGGAACCTCCGAAAGCCCCGCCATTTTTGCCGCTCTCCAGCGTCTTTCTCCCGCAACTATCCTGTAGTTTCCCGCGGATGTTGACCTTACAAGTATCGGCTGAATAATGCCGTGTTCTTTTATCGAATCCGCAAGCTGCTTAAGACCTTCGTTGTCAAAGGTCTTTCGCGGCTGTGACTTGTTCGGTTCTATCTCGCTTATCCTAAGGGTAATAGCGCTCTCATCTCCGCCGATGTCATTGTCAAAAAGCAGGTCGTTAAAGCTGCTTTCAGTTTTTCTTCCCATTAAACCTTCTCCTTTTCACGTTCGCGGCATTTTATGAGTATCTCTTTCGATAATCTCATATATGCGTCAGCGCCCTTTGACAATTTGTCAAAGTAGACGATAGGCTTTCCGTGGCTCTGCGCCTCAGATATTCTGACGTTCCGAGGTATCTCGGTATTGAATATCATGTTCTTATTAAAGCTCTTTTTGATCTCATTTTTTATTTCAACGCTCGAGATCAGTCTCTTATCAAGCATAGTAAACACAATTCCCATTATGGTTATATTCGGGTTTGATTTGAGCCGAACCTTTTTTATCGTAACCATAAGCTGCGCCAAGCCCTCAAGAGAAAAATGCTCGCAGGTCATCGGCACAATTATCGTATCACACGCCGCCAGCACATTGACCGCCAGTATCCCGAGCGACGGCAGACTGTCAATAAGAACGATATCATATTTGTCCTTTACCTGAAGCACGACCTTCCTGAGCTGAAGGTTTTTTTGCTCCATTTGTGTAAGAAGCGGCTCGGCGTTGCAGAGCTTGCTTGTAGCGGGCAAAATTGACACATTCTTAAACTTTGTTTCTATGATCGCCTTTTCGGGTCTTACCTCTCCCGTGATAACGTCATAGATCGTATGTTCAAGAGATTTTTTCTCCACCCCGAAGCCTGTCGTTGAATTTCCCTGCGGATCAAAATCGATCAGCAGTATTTTTTTCCCCATAGCTCCGAGTCCCGCGGCGATATTGACTGTTGTTGTTGTTTTTCCGACGCCGCCTTTCTGGTTGACCACTCCTATTACAATTCCCAATGCATTATCCCCTTTTCATAAAATTTCCGAGTATTTGAAATTTACTCTTTCTTCGCCGAGAGCATTATAATTATATCATACTTTTTGTCAAAAATAAAGAGTTTTTTTCAATTTTCGTAATTTTATATATATATTCGTAATGTCATTGTAATTATTTGTTCACTTTTAAATGTTCCACGTAGAACATT
>JAFLUE010000047.1 GCA_022508945.1 Oscillospiraceae bacterium | reverse complement strand
AAGTGTGAAGCAATGCTTAGATAGCGCAAAGCGCAGCTTTGCGCGGTTTTGAAATATCTTTTTAAATCAATTGGCAGGAACAACGGAAACTTTTACAAATGCAATACATCGGAGGTTTCAATGCAGCAGGCAGAAATAACCCGCGCACCACAAGCCGCGGTCAAAAATAAAAAACAAAAGGACCCGAACAGAATACGCTTTTTCTCCATTCAGGGCAGAGTCGATATGCCTATGACGGTAATTATTTTGGTGCTTCTTGTTTTCGGGATAACCATGATGTTTTCCGCGGGACACGCCCAGTCCTATGTCGATAATGACGGCGACAGCTTTGCTTATACGGTAAGACAGGTGGTCGCCGCGGGAATAGGTCTTTTGGGAATGCTTATATTGTGCTTTTTCGACTATCGTATCCTTAGGCACGAGTTCAGGTGGTTCGGCGGCAGAGTAAAATTTACTTTAGCACATCTGTTCCTGTTTGTTACGCTTGTGCTGAATTTTATGTGCATTTTCGGAGTTGAGGCGGAAGCGGGGCAGAAGCGCTGGCTTCAGATCCCCGTTTTCGGAACATTCCAGCCGTCGGACTTTCTGAAGATCAGTCTGATAATCTTTATGTCGTATTACATTCATAAAAATGCCGATAATATCAGAAGGTTTCATATAGGGATATTAAAACCGCTTATGCTGTTTGTGGTGGTCGCGGTAATAATGATAAAGATCCAGTCACACCTGTCGGGTATGCTTATCATGACGGCTATCTGCGCGGTCATACTCTTTGTCGGCGGAATAAATATGAAGCCGGTGATACCGGTTGTAGTATTTGCGGCGGCGGTAATTATCGTGGTTATTTCGCTTACGGGCTTCAGCTACTTCGGCGACCGAGTTATGTATATGGACCCGCTTTCCGACCCGGGAAACAAATCGTTCCAGAACTATGAGTCCGCCCTCGCGATTGGCTCGGGAGGAATATGGGGCAAGGGCTTCGGAAATTCAACTCAGAAATATCATTATCTCCCGTTTGCGGTAAACGACTTTGTTTATTCGATACTTGTCGAGGAGTTCGGTTTTGTAGGCGGAATGGCGGTAATAATCCTGTTTGTGGTTTTTGTAATGCGCGGGTTTGTTATCGCGTCACACGCCGAGGATCGCTTTGGCTGTCTTGTGGCTACGGGAATAACCTTCCATATAGGACTTCAGGCGCTTTTGAACATCGGCGTTTGCCTGTGCTGTATACCGAACACGGGAATTTCAATGCCGTTTTTCAGCTACGGCGGCACGGCGCTTATGCTTCAGCTCTGGGAAATGGGCATCCTTCTTTCTATCAGTAAACGGGCAAAGCTCAGATAATTCGTAATGCGTAATTATGTATAGGGTCATTGCGAAAATGTCCTATGAATTTTGTGGTTATAACTTGAAATTTGCAATGTGTAAGCGTAATAACTACGAGCAATTACGAATTACGCGTTCAAGACGGCGTTTGGGTGTTTTTAAACAGTCTGAAAATAAATTAGGTGGGATAGAACATGAACGTATTATTTGCGGCGGGCGGAACAGCGGGGCATATAAATCCCGCGCTTGCTATTGCGGACAAGATCAAGAGCGTTTTTCCCGAGACAAACATATTGTTTGTCGGAAAGCCCGACGGTATGGAAAAAAAGCTCGTGTCAAAGGCGGGATATGATTTTAGAGGTGTCGAGATGATGGGCTTTCAGCGAAAGCCCACTCCGAAAAACGCTGTAAAAAACGTAAAGGCGGCGTACTGTTATTTCATTTCCGCAAAGCGCGCCGTGCGCAAAATAATCGGTGAATTCAAGCCCGATCTGGCTATCGGCACCGGCGGCTATGTAACCGCCACGGTTCTGTCACAGACAGCGAAAATGGGTATAAAGACCGTTACCCATGAGAGCAACTCCTATCCGGGACTTACAACAAAAATGCTCTCAAAAAAAGCGGACAAGGTGCTTTTAGCCACAGAGGACGCCGAAAAGTATTTTAAGGACGCCTCGCGCTGTGTTGTAACGGGAAATCCCCTTCGCACAAATATCCCTATCGAGGACAGACAGTCCGCCAGAAAACGCCTCGGACTATCCGATAATTTCACGATATTGTCATTTGGCGGAAGCCTCGGCGCAAACCGTGTGACCTCCGCTGTGGCGGAGCTTGTCTCGTGGGAGCTTAAAACAGGCAATATAAACCATATCCATTCCTACGGCGCGAGAAACCGCGAGATGTTCTATGATGAACTGAAAAAGAATGAAATAACCGAGGATAAGACCCGACATATCTTCCGCGACTATATCGACAATATGTATACCTGTATGTGCGCGGCTGACCTGATAATATCGCGGTCGGGGGCGATGACGATAACCGAGCTTACGGAGATCGGCAGAGCGTCGGTCTTGGTGCCGTTTCCGCAGGCAGCCGAAAATCACCAGTATTTCAACGCCAAGACCTTAGCCGACAAAAACGCGGCTATAATAATAGAGGACAAAGAGCTTACGGGAGAGCTGCTTGTTGAAACGGTATCAAAGCTTTATTCCGACAGAAAAACGCTTCTTGAAATGGAGCAAAACGCAGGCTCTATGAAAAAATCAAACGCTTCGGATAAGATACTTAAAGAGATAATGGAACTGTTTAACGACGATATTAGCTGATGATCGGTTAATCACCAAAATATTCCTTTCGACATATTATGCTTCAGCATATTTGTTGAGAGGTGATTATATGGATATTCGGTCGAGGCTGATAATAAATGGCGGAAAACGCATTGAGGGCGAAATTGCCGTACAAGGCTCGAAAAACAGCGCTCTGCCGCTTTTGTCGGCGGCTGTGCTGGTACATGGAGAATGTGTTTTTCATAACTGTCCGAGGCTTACGGACGTTGACGCGGCTTGCAGGATACTTACCCGCATAGGCTGTAAATGTCAGAGAAGCGGCGACACGGTGACGGTTGACGCCCAGCATATCTCCGAGAATGAGATTCCCGAGAGCCTTATGCGCCGTATGCGCGGAAGCATGATCTTTCTCGGTTCGATCTTAGGGAGAACGGGGCGCTGCCGCTTGTCCTTTCCGGGGGGCTGTGAGATAGGCTCGCGGCCTATCGACCTGCATTTGTCGGCTTTAAGGCAAATGGGCGCGGTCATTACGGAAGAACACGGATATCTTGACTGTGAAACGCCGACAGGACTTCACGGCGCGAAGATCACGCTGTCATTCTCGTCGGTTGGAGCAACCGAAAACATTCTGCTTGCGGCTGTACTCGCAAACGGCACTACGGAGATACATAATGCCGCGCGCGAGCCTGAGATAGTCGATCTGGCGGAATGTCTGAATAAATTCGGCGCAAAAATAAGCGGCGCGGGCGAAAGCACGATATATGTCGAGGGCGTTTCAAAGCTTGAGCCTTCCGAACATACGGTCATTCCCGACAGGATAGTAGCGGGAACATATATGTGTGCAGCCGCCATAACACGCGGAGAGCTTATTCTTACTCACTGCGAGCCGTCACAGATGAACGGCTTTATACCCGTTTTGGAGCAGATGGGAGTACGTGTTTATGCATACGGCGGCGGAAAGATCTACCTCAACAGCCGAAAAAAGCTTGTCGCGCCGTCTACCGTTCGGACGATGCCGTATCCCGGCTTTCCGACAGACGTACAGGCGCCCTTTACGGCGTTATGCTCCACAGCCGAGGGAACATCGGTCTTTGTTGAAACAATATTTGAAAACCGTTTTCGTCATGTTTCCGAGCTTATGCGGCTCGGTGCTTCGGTAAAGCTTGAGGGAAGGGTCTGCGTTATTGAGGGCGTTAAAAAGCTTTCGGGCGCAAAGCTCTGCGCGTCCGAGCTTCGCGGAGGAGCGGCGCTTGTGGTTGCGGCGCTGGCGGCTGACGGGATAACGGAAATAAGCGGCGTAAATTATATCGAACGCGGCTATGAATCCATAGAAAACGAACTGCGCTCGGTGGGCGCGGATATTAAAAAAATTCAGGCAATTTAGGAAAAAACGGAAGTGAAAAAATGATTAAAAAAAATGCCAAAAAAAATATCAAAAAAAATATCGGAAAAAATGTCGGAAAAAACACGTCAAAAAGACCCGAAATTAATCGAAATTTAAACGCTTCAAATCCGTCTGAAACTATGCGTAAAACAGGGCTTCCCGTACAGAAAAATACCCCCGAAAAAACATCGAAAAATACCCCTAAAAATACCCTTAAAATTACCCCTAAAATTACCACTAAAAATAACCCGAAAAATAATCAAAAAACACCGCAAAAAAATACCCAAAAAAACGCACTGAAAAATACCCGAAAAACACCTCAAAAAAACACCCAAAAAACCCTGAAAAAATATGCCCAAAAACCCATACAAAAAAATACCGAAAATCCGATACAAAAGGACTTTCGCGATCCCGCGCGGGAGCCTGTAAGACAGCCCGCCGCGCCATACAACAAAAAAGCCGACAAGGAATTGTCGCGTGTGATGAATGAAAAAACGCCTGTGAGAAAAAAACGCAGCTTCCGCGGCGGAAACTATATTCTGTATTATCTTTTCGCGGCAATAGTTGTCGCTGTTGTTCTGGCGGTATTGTCAAACACGGTCCTGTTCCGCTGTACGGAAATAGAGGTCGTGGGAAACGTCGGTTATACTCCCGAGCAGATAATAACAGGCTCGGAGCTTAAAATGGGCGATAATCTGCTGCATATCGACGCGAAAGCGGCGGCTAAAAAGGTCGTGGATATCTGCCTTTTCGTAGATGAGGCGGAGGTAAGAAAATCATTTCCGACGAAGCTTATTATAAGCGTAAAGGAGGCGGAGGTCTGCTTTTGCGTTTTTGAAAACGGCAAGACCGCCGGTGTATCGCGGGGCGGGAGGGTAATCAAATTTCTCGATTCTCCCGGAAACGCTATTATTCTGAAAGGCTTTGAGCCTGAAAGTCTTGAGCTTGGAACATGGCTCAAATCAAAGAATGAAACGAAAACGGCATTGCCGTGGGAAATGCTCGAAATCATGGAGGAAGCAAAGCTTACGAAAATAACCGAGATCGACATTTCCGACAGATATTCGCCAAAGGTCTTAATTGACAACAGGATCCTGCTCAATCTTGGCGGCGCGACCGAGCTTGAAAGCAAGTTTTTGGTTGCAAAAGCTCTGATCGATACGCAAATAGGAGCAAACGAAAGCGTAATAATTTCACTTTCAAATCCCGAAAAACCCGCTGTCCGTCCGAATAATAACAATTCCGCGCAGTATCCCCCGGATGATATCGGAAACGATCTTGAGAGCAATACCGAAAATTCCACATCGGACTAAGTTCGGCATAATTCATCATTATGTGGAATAATATTTGGGGAAAATATAAAAAAATAGTTGCATTTTTTTATGAGATGTGCTATAATAAATTGAAGTGCATAAAAACAGTCTGCCGTAAGACCGT
The DNA here is from genome assembly GCA_022508945.1 of Oscillospiraceae bacterium. Classification (GTDB taxonomy): domain Bacteria; phylum Bacillota; class Clostridia; order Oscillospirales; family Ruminococcaceae; genus CAG-115. Next base: position 7,917 of record JAFLUE010000047.1, on the reverse strand, counting down.
TTTTACAGACTGAAAAGAATTTTAAATCCGAGGAATTACATTAAGGAGGATTTTTAGATATGGCATTTGCACCCGAAAGTATAGATGATGGATTTGAAGTAGTCGAGGATTTCCAGCTTGCGACGCAGATCATGGTTTTCGGCGTTGGCGGAGCGGGCGGAAACGCGGTAGAGCATATGGTAAATTCCGGGGTGGGGGATGTTGAATATGTTATAGCGAATACCGACGTCGCCGCACTCAGAAGCAAAGACGGAAGCAAGATGACCCGTATCCAGATAGGAAGAAAGACGACCCGCGGACAGGGCGCGGGAAACGATCCCGCCAGAGGAAAGCAGTCTGCCGAGGAAAACCGCGACGATATCGCGGATAAGCTCGACGGCGTGTCGATGCTTTTCGTTGCGGCGGGAATGGGCGGCGGAACCGGAACGGGCGCTGCTCCCGTAATTTCCTCTGTGGCAAAGGAAAAGGGCATTTTGACGGTAGGCGTTGTTACAAAGCCGTTTGACTTTGAGGGAAAGCCGAAGATGCGCGAGGCGATAAAGGGCGTAAACGAAATGAAAAAGAACGTTGACGCGCTTATTGTTGTTCCGAATGAGCGCATAAAGGAGCTTAAAGGAAGCAATATTACCATTAAGAACGCGTTTGAAAAGGTCGATGAAATACTTACAAAGGCGGTCAGAGGAATTATTTCGCTTATACATCAGACAGGTTATCTGAACATTGACTTCGCGGATATATGCTCGACCCTTCGCGATTCGGGGATAGCGCATATGGCGATCGGTACGGGAAAGGGCGACAGAAAGGTCGAAGAGGCGATCGAAGAGGTTATGAACAGCCCGCTTCTCGAGACCTCGATCTCCGGAGCAAGACGCGGTCTGCTTAATGTAAGCCTGCCGGAAACCTTTGAGCTTGAAGAATTCGACGCTCTTATGAAGAAAATAACCGAGAATTTCGATACCGAAGCAAAGTATAAATGCGGAGTTGTTTTCGATGACACACTTGAAAAGGACGAGATCTCGATAATCGCTATTGCTACGGATTTCACTGACGATGAGCCGGAGGCGGTCGTAAACGTGGCGGTAAAGACCACTCCGCTGATTCAGGAAGCCGACATTGACGAAGAGGAAAACGCGGTGGCTGCTCCTTCTTCCGTTTCCGCGGGAGTTCAGGGAGTGAACTTTGACGACACGGATAATATCGACACCCTGCTCAGAAAGTTCACACAGGGCAGAGATAACTGATTTAAGCTTTAAATGTCCCCGTTTTTCGGGGACATTTTGTTTGCTGTTTTTGCCAAAGAAGCAGAATTTTTTGTAAAGCACTTGATTTTTTCTTCAATTTGTTATACAATATATTATGAATAATATTGATTTTTCATTACTAAAGTGTAAAAATATTTTCTCAAAACCATAAACCCGAGTTTTTGCTCGGCTTGGATTTTTGCTTTCGGCGCATATAGTGGGGCTTTTGCGAGAAGTGTATAATGCGGCGGTTTTTAACGGAAAAAGTAAATTATATTTTAAATAGTATTTAAAAGGGGCTTTCTTTGCCCGAAGGATATCGGTATAAATTTTCGGTTATGCGAGGACAATAATATATGGATAAGGTTGTTGCTTTTTTTAAAAATGCATGGTTTCGCCGAGGTGTGGCGCTGGCGTGTTATGGATATACGGCGTTTTTGGTGTGGGTAGCTTGGCTTTGCTTAGGATTCTTTTTCGCGCTCGAAAATCCTACCCCGCTTTTTGTGCTTTACCTGTTCGTTAATATCGCGGCAATGGGGCTTATGATATTTACGAGAAAACAGCTTATAACACAGATAAATACGTTTCTGATACCGATAGTGGTGCTGGTGCTGATGATCTTCGGCTTTGGGCATTGGTTTATTATAGTGCCGCCGATGGTTGTTATGGTGGTGGTTTTTTTTACGGCGCGCTCAAACGAAACTCTGAAAACAGTTTTCGGAACGCTTTACCTTTTGTTTTTCGTAATCGGCGTCGCGGCATATATCGCTATAAATATGTTTATCGGAAGCTTCAGCTTTACGGATGTGGATCTGACAAAAAGAGATCTCTCTTATGAGTATGTTTCGGAAACAGGAGATTATAGGATAGTCCGCTATTTACAGGAAAGCGGAATGAGAAAAACCGTGTCGTATTATGTTGAAACAACGACGGAGGATGTAAATATCCCGCTGGGAGTATGCAAGAAGGTAATAGGCTGTAAACATCTCCATACTGCAGAGTATGAAGTTTTGAACAACGGTCTTGTTCAATGGAGAACGGAGAGTGAAGGCGGCGAGACAAAGGACATTCCGTATGTCGAGGGCATCCGCCGCGAAAATCCGTATCTCATAAAGCCGCTGGAGGAAGATGACTGATACTCTTTTCCGCTAAAAGTGTTTACAAGAACTCTTCGCAAAAACCGTAATGCAAGTTTTTGAGCGAAATTCGTGACGCGGCGTTTTGCGTGATGTGCATAACGCGGCGTTTTAGGGAAATACCGTACAAAGCCGTCCGGCGGTCTTTGGGCGGCGGTGCTTTAAGAAAAGCAAGTGTAAGGCGGCATAGGAAGACGCGCGCTGCCTGAAATCAAGGATAAAGGAGCATAACGATGGATAGAACGTTAAAGCTTGTCGGGCGAAGCTCGAATGAAATATATGTACTAAGATATCCGTCGGAGCTGCTTGCTTTTTTCGAGTATGATCTGTCATATTTTGCGGAAAGAGCGGTAGAGATTTGCAGCGAGGCGCAGAAAACGGGTGAGATAGATTTCGACCGTTTTGCCGAGCTTCGCCGTGATATTCAGACATCTCACTGTTATATCGAACACCATATCCGAACGATATACGAAAAAATTCCGATAGACTGCTATATTGACTATCTTTGCCGCCGCGACAGCGTCGGCACAGGCACTCTCTGGAACAGATATGTTTCCTGCCGCACGCCGTTTGAAAAAATGATCTTTCAGCGCCTTTGCGAATTTCGCTATAACCGCGCGATAAACGAGTGGCTGAATATTCTGCGCGTCAGGGATTATGCCTTGAGCAAGATCGAATTTGTATTTCCGGAAGGCATAAAGTCCGCGGCGGACGCGGCAGCGCGCAGGAATTATTTCGATCTGATGCTTTCCGTTACGGCGAGCGAAATGGGCTGTCGTCTTGATGAACTCGGACAAACAAAGGTTTTTTCTGTCGGAAGACTGCCGAATGCTCCGTTTATGTTCCCGACAATTTCCAAGGACATTATGCGTAATGTCTTAGCGGATTTCGACTATTCGGATGATTATTCCGACATAAAGGATTACAGCGGCATATCGGACGAGGTCGCAATGGACGCGTTTTCGCGCATGAAAAACGGTATTTCTGTCGAGCTGTCGGACTATAACATTTCGCGAAGCAAATTGGAAAAATATGATAGGATCTATATGCCATGCAGCTTAAAGGCTGTCATAGATCTCGAGATCGACTCTGTAATAGAGTCGGGAGGCTATCTTGCGGTATGCAAAAGATGCGGAAAGCGCTATTACAGAGGAAAGGATTATGACGAGGATTACTGCGGCTATCTCCATAACGGAAAGAGCTGTCTCGAAGCATACCTTGAAGAAAACCCGCCGCGGCGTATGACCGAGGAGCTTGAGGAAAAATCGCGCTCGGTAACCGACGAGGTTTATTCGCGCGTGGGAAATTCCATGAGTACAAAAGAATATGAATATTGGTATTCGTATATGACCGCAATGAAGGACAAGGTCCAGTCGGGCGAGATATCTCCCGAGGAGTTTGACGAGTTTCTCGACTATTCACTTAAGGTCGATATATCGCGAAGCAAGCCCATTGTCGAGGTTCCGAAAGCGAATTCGGGCGAGAGGGTTGTAAAGCCGTTTGTTCCCGAGAGGATAGAGCGAAGCGCAATTAAAGCTCCCCAGTCCGCACAGGAAGAATCCGAAGAACCCGAGCTTCCGGATCTTACCGAATTTACCGATATTTCCAAAAAGAAACAGAACGATGGCTTTTTTGTTTCGCCGACGGTTGCGCGCAGAAGCAGTGAGCGCAGGATATCGCATATAATCCGCGGGGGAGAACCGCGCGGAGATGAAAGCCATAACTCGCGCCCGAATCCCGCGGATTTCCGTCCGTTTTTAACACAGGAGCCTCAGAAAGAACAGCCGTCCCGACCGACCTATCGTGATATTCCAAACGGCAGTGTTCACGCGCGCAACAACAAAAGCAAGGAAGAGCCGAGACTGTATGATGAGCCTTTCATAGGCGAGGAATTCGGTTCTGACGAACAGCCGCGCAGTGAAAAAAAGCCAACCGATGATAGCTTTGAAAATCAGCTTCTTGCGGAGCTTGAGGCGCTGCGCGGAAGGACGGAGCAAAAGCAGACAGGTGAGATCCGCTCGTTTGAGGAGACAGCTTTTACGCCGAGAGTATCGGATAATTTCGCAAATAACGAACCCGAGGATCGCGCCGATCAAAAAATCAGCTCCGAGCCTGAAAAACGGACTAAGCCAAGAAAAAGCAAGCCCTCCGCCGAATCGGTTCGGGAGGAAATGCCTGAAAAACCGCAGCCCGCACAGCCTGCTCCGCGCACTCGTGTGATAAAGAAAAACGCTGCCGCGATCTCGGCATACGGAAAAATGTCGGGAACGCCGGTCGTTTCGGCGCCGCCCGAAATGGATATCGTTTCGCGCGGGGATATTGATGAAAGCGAACGCGAAGCCGCTGTGCCAAAGCCCGCCCGCAGAAAGCCGACGGTTTCGGCGGAGATAAATCCCGAAACCGAGCCGTTTAAGGACATAGGAAGTATCTTTGATGTTCTTGAAAATTCGTCCGATGATAAGGTCAGAACCGCCCGTCCGCGTTCCGAAAATCAGCCGACAGGAGAAAAACCGGAACGCCGCCGTACCCGTAAGAGCAGTTATGAAGACGAAACAGATGAGCCTGCTCCCGAATGGTCGGAGCTTGAGGATGAGGGCGGCTCCCGCGAGTATCCGAGCGAGGTCACAAAGAAGAACGCGCCCTCGGGAATATGGACCGAGGACAGCGACGAATATCCCGATGACAGCGATTCCGAGCTTGATATGCTGAAAGCAAAAAAGCAGCACCCAAAATCCAACAAAACAAAGCGGCTTTTTGACGTTATTATGCGCGAGCCGGACGATAATCCGAATTTCAGAAAAAAATAAGCAATAAGAAAACGCTTCGGAGAAGCGTACAGTCTGTATATTAACCTCAAAAAATAACGCAATAGTCAAGCGCGAAATTTCAAAAATAATCGACGCGTATGAGCGCAGCTCATACGCGTCGATTTGATAGCGCAGCACGCCGAAGGCACACTGCGCGGTTTTGAAATTTCTTTTTTAATAGATTCGTCAAAACAGCGCTTTTGGATTTTTCTACAATCTGAACGCTTCAGAGAAGCGTATAATATAATTTTTTGTTAAAGTGTAGACTCCCGCGGGAAAATTCCCGCGGGAGCTTCTGTAATTTTTTGAAAGTACAAAGAATATACTTTTCTGAGCTTAATGAAAAGTTAAGTCTCCTGCTGTGTTTCGGGCGAAAGCTCCTTGAGCTTTTCAAGACAGCTTGTACAGATATTCTTTTCGTTGAACTTTATGATATTTCCTGCGTTGCTGCAGAAAACGCAGGACGGCGAGTACTTTTTAAGTATGATCTGATCCTCCTCCACAAAGATTTCCAGACCGTCGCGCTCGTCGATCTCCAAAGTTCTTCTAAGCTCGATAGGAATAACAACTCTTCCAAGCTCGTCCACTTTGCGGACAATTCCTGTTGATTTAATCATAACAGATACCACCTTTCTTAAACAGATTATACCATTATTTGACAAATTTGTCAATAGGTTTTTGACAAAAATTTACAAATAATATATTATTTACCATAAAAGGTGAAATTATGAAGATCATTTTGGTGATAATACCCATCGTTTCACTTGTTTTCGCGGCATTCAGCGGCAGAATAAGCGAACTCTCCGAAAGCATTCTCTCAAAATCGGGAGAAGCAGTGGAGCTTGTTATCTCAATTTGCGGGATAATGTGCTTTTGGAGCGGACTTATGCGTGTGGCTGAAAAAGCGGGCTTGCTTGAAAAGCTGTCGGGGCTGCTTTCCGCGCCGCTCGGGCTTTTGTTTGGCGGCTTGAAAAAAGGCGGAAAGGCTATGAGCCTTATCTGCGCGAATATTGCCGCAAACATTTTAGGGCTTGGAAACGCCTCGACTCCTCTCGGAATAGCGGCGATGAAAGCAATTTCCGAGGAACAGGGGAGCGGAGAATATGCCACGAACGATATGATAATGCTTGCGGTTTTAAATACGGCGAGCCTGCAGATAATTCCCGCGACAGCCGCCGCGCTGCGAACGGCAAACGGCTCACAAAACCCAATGGAGATATTGCCGTGTGTTTGGATCGTATCGGCATATTCGCTGTTTGTCGCGGTGGCTTCGGCGAAGCTGATGTCGAAGATCAAGCGCCGAAAACAACAAGGAGAGCTATGACAGACTATATAATTCCCGTTCTGACGGTCGGAGTACTGATCTACGCGGCGATAAAAAGGGTTGACGTTTTCGGGGCATTCTGCGAAGGCGCTTCGGAGGGTTTGAAGACCTGCGCGGATATTTTGCCCGCGCTCGTGCTGCTTATCGTATGCGTCGGAATGTTTCGCGCAAGCGGCGCGGTCGATGCGCTTACCGAGCTGCTTAAACCCTTATGCGGCGCGGTTTCGTTTCCGCCCGAAGCAATTTCCCTCGTTCTTCTTCGTCCGTTTTCGGGAAGCGGCGCAATGGCGGTATACAACGAAATTGCCGCGGCAAGCGGCGCCGACAGCTTTGCGGAGCGTGTCGCGGCAACGCTTATCGGCTCGTCCGAAACGACCTTCTATACGATCGCGGTGTATTTTTCCGCGGTAAAAGCCAAAAAGACCCGTTATGCTACAGCCGCCGCCCTCACCGCCGACTGTACCGCGTGGATCATCTGCGGTATAACCGTGAGGCTGCTGCTCGGATAAGCTTGTATTATTCATATAATTCAACAAAAGTTTCTGTGCATAATATACAATCAGCATAAACCTCAGAATTACAGAGCTTTTAAATGGAAGCTTTCATTCAGTAAAAAACACTTTATTTAAATGGGTTCTAATCCCTCAATAATTTGCGTAAAAATTATTGAGGTGAAAAACAATGAGTATAAATGATATCCTGCTGAAATTCAAGATACATAAAGCATCGGCAGATGATCGGAAAAGCGAAAGTATTCGCAAAGAGTACAATGAGCTTTTAAACCGTCTTTCCGATATCCGCAGCAATTACAATTTTATTGACAATCCTTCTTCGATAGACGCTCTGATCTATGAGGAAAACGCGGCGTTGTGCCGTTTACAGGAGCTTTACCGCGAAGCCCGCGAATACAGCATTACGCTCGAAGCGTTTGAGCGCAACAAAAAATAAAAAGACTGAATATTATCAAAAAAACTGTGCAAAATATGCTTGCGGAGGAAAATCCGCATAATATATGTGAATTTTCACAGGAGGAATTTTATCATGTCTAATCAGAACAAGCAGAATCAGCAGAACCAGCAGAACCAGAAGAACGAGCAGAACCAGAACAATAACAACCGCTGAGTGTACGGTTGACAGTTGATTGCTGACAGTATAAACAATATCTTTCGTAAACCAAACGCGCTTGGATCATTTCAAGCGCGTTTTGACTTTAATAGCTATTGCTTAATGTGTACCGCCTACTTTTTGAATATTAAAAAAGTTCAAAAAACCACTTGACAAAAAAGCGCAGCTATGTTATAATATTACGGTAATAGTTGTGGAAAGATGGCTGAGCTGGTCTAAGGCGCACGATTGGAAATCGTGTAACGGCTAATACCCGTTCGAGGGTTCGAATCCCTCTCTTTCCG
>JAFLUE010000046.1 GCA_022508945.1 Oscillospiraceae bacterium | reverse complement strand
TAAGAATTGCAGCAAGTACGCCGATGATAGCGATTACTACAACGAGCTCTACGAGAGTAAAGCCCTTCTTGGCCTTGAGAGCCTGAAGTTTCTTTATCATAGTAAAGACCTCCTATAAAAATTTATTACGTATAACCCCGGCGGGGCTATATCCGAAAAGAAAACGTTTACAAAAGCTGTTAGGTTGCTTTTGTAATTTATATTATACTTGAAACAGCGAAAAATTGCAAGTGTTTTTTAAAAAAAACTTTATAAAAAAGCCATTTTCGTTAATTATACTTTAATTTGGTTAATAACTCTTGTGCATTTCGACGGTTCGGATGTTAAAAATGTTGAAAAAACTTGTTAAAAAAGATGAGTTCAACCACAATATGCTGTCAAAGGAGGTTGACAATTAACAGTAAGAATTAAGGAGACAACGTTGTTTTACCGCAAAATACTGTTTATTGTCAACTGTCCGATTAGATGTTAGAGATTATAGGTCAGAATCGAAACTTAACTTCTAAAGCATAAATCAGCCGTATGTCGAGTTATTCTAACCTCCGGCTTCTTATACTTCTGACTTCTATACACCCATATCAAGATAACGCTTATATTCCGCAACATCCTGACAGCGTCCGCGCGCAACAGCGTCCGTGATTTTTCCCGTGCGTACAAGGCGCGCGAGATCCTGGTCAAGCGTAAACATTCCCTGCTTTTTGCCCGTCGCGATAGCCGTCGGGATCTGGAAAATCTTGCCTTCGCGGATCATCGCTCTTACAGCGTCGGTCGCCGCGAGAATTTCGAGCGCCGCACAGCGTCCCTTTCCGTCCGCTGTGGGAACAAGCGTCTGAGAAACAACTCCGACAATTGCGTTCGCGAGCTGCGAGCGTATCTGACCCTGAGAATGAGGCGGATAAACGTCAATTATACGGTCGATCGTTTCCGCCGCGCCCGTTGTATGGAGCGTTGACAGAACCAAGTGTCCCGTTTCCGCCGCCTCTACCGCCGCGCTTATCGTCTCAAAGTCACGCATTTCTCCGATGAGTATAACATCGGGGTCTTCACGAAGCGCCGCGCGGAGCGACAGCGCAAAGCTTTCAACGTCCTGTCCGATCTCGCGCTGGTTTACCATACACTGCTTATGCTCATGTATATACTCTATAGGGTCTTCAACCGTGATTATATGGCAGTTTTTGCGGATATTTACATGGTCTATCATCGCGGCGAGGGTCGTGGATTTACCCGAACCCGTAGGTCCCGTTACAAGCACAAGTCCTCTCGGCGCCAGCGCGAACTCTCCGAGTATAGACGGCAGATTCAAGTCCGCAAGAGTCGGAATGTCATCTCTCAGCAGACGTATCGCAACCGCGTGATATCCGCGCTGTCTGTACACATTTACTCTGTGTCTGAACTTAGAGGCGGAAACATATGAAAAGTCCGTGTCGAGTCCCTTTGAGATGGAAGCCTTCTGCTTCGGCTTTGTTATCTGGTTTATAACGCTTACTATCATGTCCTCCGAGCATTCCTCATAGCCCGAGAGCTTTCTTATCGAGCCGTGAAGACGAACTATCGGAGGAAGACCCTTTGTAAAGTGGAGGTCCGAACAGCCCAAATCTCTCGCCTCGTCAAGTATTCTGTTGATATCAAGCACACTGTTATCCATGCTTTGTCCTCCTTAAACTTATACGGTATAAGTCGCTTTAACAAGCTCATCCATTGACGTTCTGCCCGCCAGAACCATCTGCGAAACGTTGTCTCTAAGCAGCAGCGTTCCGTTTTTTCTTGCCGCGTCGCCGATCTCCTCGGCGGTAGCTCCCGCGGAGATAAGCTCCTTTACGTCGGGGGTAGTAACTATTATCTCGTGGATAGCGGTTCTTCCCGCATAGCCGGTGTTGTGACAGGTCTTACAGCCTCCGGGGTGGGGTCTGCATATCGTCACGGGTTCTTTTTTGTTCATAAGCTTAAGCTCGTCGGGGTCGCTGAGGGTGAATTTCTCCTTGCAGTCGTTGCACAACAGCTTTACAAGACGCTGTGCGATTATTCCGACCAGGGAGCTTGCAACCATGTAAGGAGCTACTCCCATGTCCACCAGACGGACGATCGTAGAAGCCGCGTCGTTTGTATGAAGCGTTGAAAGCACGAAGTGTCCCGTAATTGCCGCTCTTATGGCGATATCCGCCGTCTCACCGTCACGGATCTCTCCGACCATTATGATATCGGGGTCCTGACGAAGGATCGAACGCAGAGCCGCCGCGAAGGTCATACCCGCTTTTGCGTTTATCTGACACTGGTTTACGCCGTCGATCTTCTTTTCGACAGGGTCCTCTACCGTTACGATGTTTACGTTCGGCTGGGAAAGCTCGCCGAGGGTCGCGTAGAGGGTCGTGGATTTACCCGAACCCGTAGGACCCGTAACAAGCATAACGCCGTTAGGACATCTTATTATCTGCTTGAACATCTGGTAGTTATAGTCCGTCATACCGAGGTCGGTTATCTTTCTGGTCTTCTCATCGGCAGTTGACAACAGACGTATAACGCACTTTTCGCCGTATACGCAGGGGATCGTCGAAATACGGACGTCGAGGTTTACTCCGTCGATGCGCGTTCCATAGCGTCCGTCAAGCGGTATTCTTTTCTCGGCGATATTCATTCCGCCGAGGATCTTTATACGCGTAATGACCGAGTTATGAAGCGCGGGAGGAATCCTCATCTGCTGTTCAACAAGCTCGCCGTCTATTCTGAAGCGAACTCTCGTTCTGTCCTTAAATGCCTCGATATGAATATCCGAAGTGTTTGTTCTGAACGCGCTCTCTATCATCATGTTTACAAGCTTAACGATAGGCGCGTTGTCTATTCTTCCCTCGGACTCGGCTCTCGCGAGGTTTTCCGCCATATCCTCGTCGGACATATTCTCGTTTTCAAGCTCGCTCATTGTGCTGTCGAGAGCCTGCGTCGAGTAGAATTTCGTTATGGCGGATTCGATCTGCGAGCGAGTGGATATTCTCGCGACAACGTCCATGCCCGTCTGGATCCTCAGATCGTCAAGAACGGTAAAGTTTACGGGATCGTCGGTCGCGACATAGAGGCGGTTGTTCTGAAACTGATAAGCAAAAACGTTGTTGTTTTTCGCCATTTCCTCGGAAATTTTGTTTACCGCGTCCTTGTTTATCTGTATCGCCGAAAGATCGACATACTGAACGTGAAGACTTTCCGCAAGCGCCTTCGCAAGGTCAACGTCCTTTACATACCCCAGCTCGACGATGATCGTACCGAGTCTTTTTCCGTTTCCCTTTTCCCTCTGGTACTTAACAGCCGCATCGACCTTTTCCGGAGTTATGAGATTCTTTTCTACAAGCAGATCTCCTATTCGGACACTTCTAATAGGTGGCATAATAATTCCCCTTTCGTTATGATAAGCGCAGATATTTCTGCGTTATTTTTATTTATTTCTCCTTGATTTAAAATCATCTTGAAAAAACCTCGGTTTTATGATATAATACAGTAAATGATTTTTAAGGAGGGCTAAACCATGCCTGTTGTATTTAATGTTGTATACGCGGTGCTTGCGTTTGTTTTAGGCTCTGTTATCGGGAGCTTTTTAAACGTTGTTATCCTTCGCACTCCCGAAAAACAGTCGATAATAACCGAGCCGTCGCACTGCTTTTCCTGCGGACATCGCCTTGCGTGGTATGATATGTTTCCGATCTTCAGCTACATACTTCTTCGCGGACGCTGCCGCTATTGCGGCGAGAAATTCTCTCCGCGGTATATGATCGTCGAGCTGATAACCGCTGTTTTTTACTGTTTATCTTATCTCGTGTTTGCTGTTTTTCAGCACACCGACTGGTGGAAGCTCGCTTTTTCGGCGGTTATTTTTCCCGTGCTTATCGTACTCTCGATGATAGACATTGACAGGTTTGAAATTCCGTATTGGTGCAGCGGCGTTATGGCGATACTTGGGATCGCCTCGATTTTTATTTTCTCCTCTGAGGCGGTTTGGTATGAGCGCCTGATCTGCATGGGCGTAATTCTTGTTCTCTTCGCCGTATTGGTTCTTATCGGCGGTATGGGAGGCGGCGACCTTCAGCTTATGATCGGAGCGTCGCTCCTGCTTGGAACAAGGATCTTCGCGGGACTGCTTATCGGTATTTTATGCGGAGCCGTTTACGGTCTGGTCAAAAAATACCGTGACCACAAGGCTGAAAAAGAGCTTGTTGAAAAAATTCAGGCACTTGTGGAAGAATGGTATGAAAATCAGCTTTACCGCGGCGTTGGTTTTGTAACGGACGGTATGTCTGATATTATTGTCGGTAGTATAAGTGACGGAAATCCCGATATAGAATGGGAATTTCTCGACGAAAAGGTTTGGGTGGGCCTGCCCGATAAATCCGAGCTTAGCCGTATGCTCCGCGAAAACATCACAGACGAACGCGAAGGCGGATTTAAGATCTTCATAAACGGCGACCGGATAAAAAAGGTCAAGTATTCGAGAAGAATGGTTTTCGGGCCGTTTTTAGCTGTGGGAATTGCGGTTTCGTGGCTTGCGGGCAGCTATTTAGTAAGCTGGTACACAAGCTTTATCAGTTGATTAAGCAAAAAATTTGACAAACATTCGGGGCGAGCGATTCGCCCCGAATTTGTCTGTCATACCCTCAATCAGAAGGTCTTTCTTGCAACATAGAAAATATAGATATCCGTGTGTTCTTTGGTAGTTGTAGGATCAATCTTTGTAAAGGACACATAATTGTCAACTTTGTTTGACGGAACATTTATAAGCTGCGCAAAGCCATCGCCTATCATTGACACAGACTGCATTTCCTGGTCTGAATAAATATTGATCGTAAGCTTCAGCGCGGCTGCCTTTGAGCTTGCGTCCTTCATTGCCTGCTCAACAATTATTTGAGGATATAGGTCGTCATAGAAGCAGTCATCAAACACCGGGTTTGAATCCTCAATGTAATATATCTGACTATCAACGCCCTTTTTAACCTTATTGAGATTGACCATCCACTTGATCTGGTTGGTTCTGTCGTCGGCTTTTCTTGTTATGCTGATACACCGAACCTCGTACAAATTGGAGTTGTTATCCTTCTCCATGTAAGTTTTCAGCGGCATCAGCGCGCTGTTGGCATAAACCTTATCAAGGTCGGCCTTATGATCGCTATCGTTTTTGTCGGAGTCTCTTACGGAGGTTATCCCCTCAAACACCGCGACGTACTGCGCGTTCATAAGGCTGCGGCTGATATAAGCATTAACCGTTTCCGCGAGAATACTCGCGCGGATATCGCCCTTTGTGTCCGCGGCGGCCTGAAGGATAGGTCCCACGAAAATTGTCATGCCAAGGAGAAGAATTCCGAGAAGCCCGACTGAAATAACTACCTCAACCAATGTAAAACCCGCGTTATTACGCTTCGACATCAGCCTTTTGAGAAACTTCATAAGTTCACCTCCGCGCTATTTTTTCGGGAATGCTCCGTAAATGTTCGGACCTACTTCAATTCCGCCAACGGTAGCATTGGCAGTATATACACCGTTGCTGCCGTTTGAACCGAAGGAATTAATTGTGAGCTGAGGATCGCCGACAAAAGAGATCTCGATTCTAGTTTTGTTGCCCGAGGTAAACTTTACACCGTTTCCGGTCCAAGGAGTATCGTCCTCTTCTTCGGGTATGGGGTCAGGATCCTTAGCCGGAGGGGTGTATGGTTCCAGGTGATCGGTACAGTTATACCAACCGTTTCCGGAACTTACAGACTTCGGGCACTGACGATAGCTCCATTGATTTTCGTCAGCTTCCAAACACCAGTTGCCCCATTTTTCGTAGAAAATTCCTCCGCACTCCGTGCAGCGTTTATACACCTTGGGAGAATCTCCTCCGCCATTGTTATTGTTATTATTTCCGCCGCTTCCCTTTGAGAACGGGGAGCCTATCCTTATACCGTTAGCCGCTGTGATCGATACGGTGTACTTATTATTTGCTCCGCTCGGTACGGTTTGCACTGCGCCTGTACTGTAAGATATTGCTATTTTGGATTCGTTTCCGAGATTCTTCCAGTCGTTTGCGCTTGAAACAGAGTTGCTCAGATAATTAGCCGAAACGATCTGTGCCTGTTTTCCGCTCTTATCATAGAAATAAAGTCTGTAATTTGCGTAAGGTATATCGCCGACATACATATATTTAGATGCCTGCGCGCTCAGTTCAAAGACGTAAACGGTTATCGTTCTGCCGCTTGCGTCTTTATACTCGTCAGCCTTGAAGACATTGTCTATCCTAATATAGTCAAAGCCTTTTGTTCCGGTAATTCTTGCATCAACACGGTCGGTCTGAGCTCCGGTATTGTTGTTTGAGTTTTCCGGATCCGAACCGTTGCCGTCGTCGTCATCATCATTTGACATCTTTTCGGATTCTGCTGTAACAAAGTATGCCAGACCGTCAACACTGCCGCTGTCGCCGGTACCCTTCATCTGATAGTCAGCCTTAACGGTTGAACCGTCGCTAAACGCAAATTCGAGATGTCCGTCGTTTTCTGCTCCGTCGACATAGCCGAGCTTATCAGCGGTAACAAGAACACCTTCCTGATCAAACATATCTCTTGAAAAGTCGTTATTCCATCGACGCTGAACCGAAACAATATTCAGGATCTGAACGATCATTGTTGACATGATCGCGAATACCGCAAAAGCCACAATAATTTCCACCAGCGTAAAGCCGCTTCGTTTTGATAATAATCTTTGAATCATTTTAATCATATAAAGCGCCTCCTTTACATCAGTGGGTTCTTAACTCGATCTTCCAGTCCTTTTTGGTAACGATCCTTTTTCCGCGGGATTCGGGATCCATAAGGTCTGTTGGATTCTTATCGGGTTTACACATAATGAATGTGTTATCTGAAAGGAAGTTATAGTCCGAAACTGTCATTCCGCCCATAAACTTAACCGCGTCGTTAGCTCCGCCGCCTGTGTTTGCGTAGAAGGTAACATAAGGCGCGTAAACATAGCCGATCATGGAGTTTTTGCTTAACGGAGTTACTCCGTCGGGACGGTAACCGAAGCTGAACTGCGCACTTTCTTCGCTTGAAATAAGGAAGATATTGCTGTTCGGATAAACAAGGCCCTTGGAATCCGTATCCCAATCCTTGCCCTTGTTAGCGTTATAGTATGCAAGCACTGCTTCCTTATCAACACGATCCTTGCATATAATGAAATCATCCTCGCCGTCCGAATCTATTGATGCATAGACATAAGGTCTTTCGCAATCGGGGCAGAATTCAACCGAAACACCGTGCTTCGAGCAGGTAGCCACTTCTTTCAGGTGATTGCAGGTCTTGCTGTGACCCTCCTGAGTTATGACCTCTCTTGTGCAGTAACCGCCCTCTTCCGCAGTTTTAGTGGTCTCAACAACGCTAATATAATTGCCGCAATCGTTAGTTGAAACATAATTGCCGGCCGCGTCATATCCGCATTTTTCGCCGCAATCCTTGTGAACAAAATCCACAAGTGTGTCCGGACCGAGGTGTAAACTATTGTTGGGACCGTTGGGAACGTTATAGCTTTCGGGACGTTGTCCTCCGCACATGATCCACCAGTTATAATGTGCAAGTATACTGTCATCGGTATCCTGATAAACAGCGTCCTTGTCAACTTCTATTATAACGCTGCCTCTGCCCTTTACAAGAACTCTTATATGGACATTGTCGCCCTTTGCTCCTGTCCATGAAAACAGGGTCTTTTTGCCGCTGCTGTCATTTCTGTTTGCCATAAGGTGGAGAGAGAATACATTATCCTCCTCATCACCCGTATCAATGATGATAAATCCTGCACCGCCATCGCATCCGTTGACTATAATATCATCAATGGTGCAGCCTGCTTTTTTCTCAGCTGTTTTAAAATCATTAAACTTGAGATACGCCGGCTGATTGTAGCTGTTTACGGTTATAGTCGTGTGATGGGCAATATCCGCCGCCGGAAGCGTCCACTTATAGTAAGGAGTTGTCTGCGTTCTGTTGTCAAGGTCAAGCAGCATATCGTTATATGACATTGCATCGCTTCTGCCATCGGTATAACTTGCATTAAATTCGGCGAGATTAAGGTCATTCCATCTGCCCTTGTTAGCATCGCCCCTTATGTTGCCGTTATTGTCATATATACTGCCGTTGCACCAGATCTGAGGCGTCTGACTTGCATAAAGATAAACATTTCCGTTTACGAAGTATCTGATGCTTCCGTCGTTTAAGTTACCGCCATAGAGATACAGGTCGCCGTTTACATATATGTCGCAATTCTTCATTTCATAGTGCTGATACATGCTTCCGCCGACATATACTTTGCTGCCCCTAGCCAAGCCCGGATCTCTGCTCAAATTCAAAACAGTAAGGTTGTTTCTTACGGAAAGAATGTGCGGTTTGTTGTCCTTGCTGAGTGTCATTGATTTTTGGTCAGTCATTACAACCGAACCCGCACAGTTTATATCGCCGTAGCCGAACAACTCACTGCCGTCATACGCGCCAAAGTAGGTTACTTCATTATCGTAATACATATCTGATCTGAAGTGTCCCTTGTCGAGATAAACATCGTTCGGAACATAACCGGTAGCCGCGAATGTAGGCGCGAGAGCAACGCTCGGATCCGAGGTTTCCTCATAGTCTTTCGTCGGCGGCTCGTATGTAATTTGTGAGTGTACGGTTTCAGCAACGCCTTTTACTTTTGTTTCAATGATTATATCAAAAACATCAATTGTAACTGCGCCGTCCTTTTCCGACGGGAGCCTTTTGATCGTAATCTCATAATCGCCGAGCAGCTCGTCAGTGCCTTTTGCAACTATTTCATTGCCTTCCGCCATTGCAAGCAGCTTGTCGCGAATCGCACTGTCTTTTGCCTGAGCGTCGTCCAAAATCATTTCGTAAATTGAAATAGCGCTCTGATATGACTGTTTCTGATTAAAGGTCGCATAAAGTGTAGACCGCGACGCCAACACAGTAAAATACATAGCCATACAAGTAATCATCAGCGCAGTCATAGTGCTGATAACCATAAACAACGCGCTTCCTCGGTTGCTTATGTATTTTCTGAAAGTATGCATATTTCCTCCTTCTTACAAAATCATTAGCTGAGCTATAAGAAAATGCGGTATCAAGCTGCTTCTTCGGAACCGCTGTTTGCTGTGATTCCGTCCTGTGCGTCAAGCTGAGGCTCGGGATCCTGCATTCTCTCGATACTGTAGAAAATAAGGTTTACTGTCATAGTCTTCATTGTATCGGAAATATTCAGTTCTTCATCTTCTTCGTCATCCGGATTCAGATCGATCTCGGGCACTTCATATGTGAATTCCTCACCCGCGCCTGCGTCAATTGCCGCCTGACCTGCTTTATCCACCTCTTCCTTTATCAAATCGGAATATTTGGTATACTTTTCCGTAACATCACCGTAGGTAATGGAATATCCGTTCGCAAGCATAAGCGCTTTTCTGGTCTCAACTCCGTTTTCGTTCCTGACGTAGTTGTTGATCTCGTCAATGAACTTTGTCAGCTCATCCTGATTCTCAGCCTTTACCGTAAAGTTTACGATGCTCGAACCGATCGTCTGCGCACTTCCAAGCGCTGCCTGAAGCGCGGCGAGACGCGCCTGACGCTTTACTGCTGCCTCGTCCGGCGAAACGCCCTGCTTAACATTCTGCTTAAGGCTGTAAGTAACCTCGCTTTCAACAGGGAAGTTTGTCGAAAGAGTAGATGTTCCGGGTTGGGAAACGGACAGAGATGTAACAACGATATTTGCCTCGCACTGAAGCAGGAACTCCCTTGCGGCCACGTCAGCCTCATAGGACTTCATTTCGGGGAAGAACATATCCGCCACGTGCTCTCCGTCTTTATATGCTTCTATTATCTGTGTTCTGAGCGGTTCCTTAAGCGCCTGCTTATCAAGCGCCGCCTGATACTCGCTCTCCTTGTTTGACAGATTTTTAAGAGTAGCCTCGATAGTCTGTGCCGCGGGTACTATGAACAAAAATACACCGAGCGCGATAATAACCACTACCAAAATGATCAGAACACCGATTCGTTCTTGTTTACTGAGTCGCATTTCAGTTCACTCCTTCCTGATTTTCAGCATTTTCGCCGTTATCCGAGTTTTCCTCGTCCGCATTGTCGCCGTAGGTCGCGTTAGGCTCGTCGCTTCCCATCTGCAGCGACATCGACATACTAAACGAGAACAAGGTGTCAAACTGAACCTCGCCGCCGCTCTGAAGATAAGCGTAATTGTCCATATCAGTATCGTTTAGCTTCGTAAAGCCCGAATAGGATACATTCATAAAGTAAGGCTCGCCGTATTTATTCAGTACCTTTTCGGTAAGATACTTAGCGTATCTTGATGGAATCGTTGTCGGGTCGGTGTCGATCGAACGCCCTTTAAACGAAACCGTCACGGCATATCCGTTTATTGAGATGCTCTCGATATCAAGCTCCTCGCCCTCTTCAAGAAGCGGATCTTCCTCGTTTTCAAGAGGAATACGAACTTTTTCAAAGACATAGCTCTGAACCTTGGGCTGGTAGTTGAAAAGCATCGCCGTGCGGCTTACCGTATCGTTATAGCTCTGGAAGCCCGACAGCATGGTCGTGCGCTGGTCAACTATGCTGAGATCGTTCTGCATAACGGGGTCGTCTATCTGAGCCTGAAGCGAACTGATCTGATTCTCGTAATTGCTGTTTATCATGTTAAGCACCAGGACCGCGCCCGCCACAAGCGCTACCGAGCCGACAACCGTTCCTGCGAGAGAAAGCAGGAAGGTATTTCCCGCGGTCGAGCTTTTCGCCGAGGTCGCCTCGAGAAGGTTTATAAACTCCTTATCCTTGTTTATACGGCAAAGCGCGCCAATCGCGTTTACAAACTTCGGGAAGTCAAACGCCGTAGAAGTCGAGACCATCGAAGGCATCGAGAAGGTAGTGTTTCTTACATTATCAAACTGTGCAACGGCGTTGTTGATCTCGCTGAAGCTGTCCCATTCGCCGTAGAGCATGATCTCCTGAAGCGGTCTTGTGTCGTTGTTTTTACTGTCCTTGGCGCGCGTCTTGATGAACTGTATCATTCTGTACAGGTTATCGTAAAGGGCTCTCGAAACATAGTCCGGAACGTTGTCATAATCCGCCGGATCGATGTTGAAGAAACGCGAGAAAGCGATCTGCTTGTTCTCATACAGGTTCATGCTGAGGAAGTGTTTATCTACCTGAACCGCGAGCAGCGGCATTCTCTCGTCCATTTTCGGCGTACTCAGTACAAGTCTTGTCGCAGAGTTGTTCGCGACATACGCGCCCTTGAGCTGAAGTCCGACGTGCGAAAACAGCCTTACATATCCGTCAACAAGGCGCTGGGGGCAGGCCGCCGCTATAACGCTCAGCATCTTGTTCTTTTCCTCATCCTCAAACTCGCCCGCTATAGTAAAGGATATGTTGTAATCGTTGGTGATGTTCATATTTGCCTGGATCATCGCCTCGATGATAGCGGGGTTCTTCATGTTCTTGGGTTTTGCGACTGCCATTTCCTTATAGACAATGGAGCTTGAAGTGATCGAAACGATCGCCTCTCTTTCCTTTATGTTCTTGGATTTCAGCAGCTCACTGAGAGCAGCCGCAACCATCGGAACTTCGGATACATAACCGTTTTGTACATAACCCTCCGAAAGATCGCTTATCTCCGCGTCCTGGATCCTGATCTTAGCACCGCTCTGAACGCCTCTTACAAGCTTTATCTGGCTGTCTGTGATTTCAAAAGAAAGCATAAATTCACCTCATGTATTTTCGTTTGTTTTAAGGCAAAACGCCCGCAAGCTCCGAATCATTGCAATTGCCTCGTTCTATTCAAAACTTCGACCCGAAGCCTTGCGCCGTCCTTGTGTCATTTTATTACTGGTTTCCTGCGCTGAGCATTCCGCCGTAGAGCAGCGGGAACATTCCTGCGAGGAACAGTCCTATCGCGATACCCATTATGATGATCATAAGCGGCTCCATAAGGCTTACGAGCTTTGTAACCGCCGCGTCCGCTTCTTCATCGTAATAGTCCGCCGCCTTCGTAAGGATCGTATCAAGAGTACCCGATTCCTCACCGACATAGATTATCGAGGTAAACATTCCCTCGAAAACGCCTGTTTTCTCGATCGCCTTCGACATACTCTCGCCGAGCTTGATGTCGCTTACGACCTCTTCAAACCTCTTTTGAACATAACTGTTGTTTACCGCGGCAATGGATTTTTCAATACACTCGACCATCTGAAGACCCGCGCCGTAAAGGTCGGACATATTTCTTGCGAAGCGTCCCGTATACATCGTAGCAATAAGCTTTCCGATCTTAGGCATCTTAAGCAGCAATTCGTCCATTTTCAAACGCGTTGAGGGAGTTCTCAAAAGGATGAACATAACCACAACAATTCCCACAATAACAACTATGTATATGTACCACTGGTTTATGAGCGAATCCGAGAACGCCAGCAGCGCCGTTGTCAGAACCGAATAATCTTCCGGATTTCCGAGATCCGCAAACATCGGCAGTACCTGCGTAAACAGAAGGATGATAACCGCTAAAAGCAGCACCAAAAGGACTATCGGGTAAACCATCGCGGACTTCGCCTTATTCGCGGTTTTGTTGGCGTTCGCGAAGTGGTCGGAAAGTCTCGTCAGCATCTGGTCGAGAGTACCCGAAGCTTCACCCGCCGCCACAAGGCTCACAAACATTTCCGGAAAAACGCCCGGCTTCATTTTCAGAACGTCCGAAAACGAGGTTCCCTTTTGTACCTCTTCGTAAATCTCAAGAAGAACAGCCTTTGCCTTTTTGTTTTCCTGCTGATCCTGAAGGATAAACAGCGCTCTTACGAGAGACAGACCCGCCGAGGTCATGGAAGCAAGCTGTCTTGAAATAAACGAAACTTCCTTTGTTTTAAACTTGTACTTGACATCAACGCTGCCCATTCCCAAATCGCGGTAGCTTGTCACATACATGTTTCGTTCTCTGAGCTTAGTCTGTAGATCCTTAAAATCCTCAGCCATCTCCTGACCCCTGAACGTTTTACCGCCGGCGTCCGTGGCAACATACGAGAATTTTTTCACCTGAAAACCTCCGTTTCCTGTCCGAAGCACTGCTCCGGAGCTTAATCTAAAGCGGGAAAAGCACATCTTCCAAGCCTTTTTATTTATAAAAGGGTATAAAATGCCCATAGCCGCTTACTTGCTCTATTATTATAACATATTTTTTTGACATTTTCAAGCACCGCTTAAACATTTAAACTAAAAAAACAAAAAATACTCGTAGAATTTTGCATATGCTTTATGTGCAAAATCACAACAGCAGAAAAAATCTTGCTCTATTTTAGTGAACAAATTATAAATATTTTTTCACAAAGCGATGTTTTTCAGCAATTACATCTTGATTTTTCGGAAAAATGTGGTATAATTGATTTAAGCATTTTACGGAATTATTAAGGAGGACAACCAAATGATCGACAAGACCCTATTGAAAAACGATTTTGAGGATGCTCTGCGCGGTCAGGAGCGCGTCGGAGAAAATTATACGCCCATACAGCTCCATAACGCGCTCGGAAACGCCATTATGCGCCAGGCTGTTCCCATGATGAACTACAGCCGCCCTTCGGGCAGAAGCGCGAGCTATCTCTCGGCGGAGTTTCTTGTGGGACGCGCCGTTTATAACAATATCCTTTGCCTTGGGCTTACCGATTTCGCGAATGATATTCTTGCCGAGGCGGGCGCAAATATGTCCGACTTTGAGGAGATAGAGGACGCGGCGCTCGGAAACGGCGGTCTGGGAAGGCTTGCCGCGTGCTTTCTTGACAGTGCGGCGACCCAGAAGCTCCCGCTTACGGGCTATGGCATACGCTATAAATACGGGCTTTTCAGACAGACCATCGAAAACGGATTCCAGAAGGAATATGCCGACGACTGGACAAGATACGGAGACCCGTGGAGCAGGCGCGTGTCAAATGATACGGTCGTTGTTCATTTTTCAACGGGCGATGTAAAGGCTGTTCCGTATGATATGCCGATCTGAGGCTATAAAAACGACTATGCCTGCACACATCGCCGGTGGCAGGCAGAGCCGCTCTGCGACTTCGA
>JAFLUE010000045.1:12759-14196 GCA_022508945.1 Oscillospiraceae bacterium | reverse complement strand
AATTCTATTTAAATCAATCCTCTCGCAACAACGTTATTTAAACAATCCGCCAAAACAACGTTATATCAAGGCGCGCATTAATTATATGTGGTGACGAGCGGATTTATTTAAAAAGAAATTTCAAAACCGCGCAGTGCGCCTTCGGCGCGCTGCGCTATCAAATCAACGCGTATGAGCACAGCTCATACGCGTCGATTATTTTTTTAATTTCGCTCACAAATATTATGTGGTGACGAAATTATTAAAGCTCTTCGCGTTAAAGCGAAGAGCTTTGTTGTTAACCGTCAACCTCAAGGAATTCTTCAAGGCAAAGTCCGCTGTCGTGAACGAGCTTAGCGGTGCTTTTTCCGAGATATCTCACGTGCCACGGCTCATAAATATACCCCGTTATATCGACCTTATCCGCGGGATAACGGATGATAAGACCGTATTTATAGCAGTTTGCCGCAAGCCACTTTCCTTCCGCCGTATCCGCGTAGCTTGTGTTGGTAGAGGTGATATCCGCCGCAAGCCCTGCCTGATGCTCGCTGTGACCGGGAAGAGCCGAATAAGTAATTGCGTTTTCATATCCGTCTGTTTCACAATAGTAGTTGAACCACCATTCCTGAGTTTCATAGCTGCGGTAGCCCGATGATAATCTCAGACTCATTGAAAATCCCGTATCTTTTCGCATTGCTTCAATTGCCTCGGAGACCTCGGGGCATAGTCCGTCGCCGTAATTCCTCGGAAGTCCGTACTTTTTGTTTACCAGAAGTATTCCTCCGACGTATGTAACTCCGTCTATCTCGACAGGCTCGGGCGCGTCGATTTTAGCCGTTACAGTACCCGAACATTCTATATCGTCAAAACTGTCAATAACGTGAATTACTCCCGAGCCGCTGATCTTCGCGTCCTCTTCAATGATAAGCTTTCCGCACACATACAGATCGCCCGACAGGTCGAGATCTCCCCTAATCACAAGAACGCCGCCCTTTTCGATATTGATCTCGCCGTCTTTTTCACAGACAAAGCTGTCATCTATTTCCAGTACATCGCCGTTTGAAATATTCAGCTTGTCGTATGCCGAAACAGTGCCGCTGTAAAAAGCATTCGGATCACTGCCAGACTGAGAATCCGAGCTGCTTGATTGTGAGTCGGAGCTGCCTGGCTGAGAATCCAAGCTGCTTGACTGAGAGTCGGAGCTGTTTGACTTTGAATCAAAGCTGCCGACAGACAGCGAATCGCTCGGATTGTACCTTGTCTGTTCGACACAGCCCGAAAGCAGTACCAATGCCGCACAAATTAAAATAATTCCATGTTTCTTTTTCATTATTACGCCTCTTTTGAAAATCATAATTAAATAGGAATCAACCTTATTGTACCATAACCGCAGGTTATGGTACAATCGCCCAATACGCGCGGAGCAAATTTTAGAAAAAAATTTGCGTATGCGCGAGG
>JAFLUE010000045.1:0-12659 GCA_022508945.1 Oscillospiraceae bacterium | reverse complement strand
CCCAATACGCGCGGAGCAAATTTTAGAAAAAAATTTGCGTATGCGCGAGGGCATTGAGATCATAATAAACGTTATGCGTTTATTATATAACAATTCTCCCGAATTGTCAATAGTAATTTAAGCGGTTTTAATAAAACCTTTGACCGTTTGCCGAAAGGACAACATTATGAGAAGAAAATTATCCGAATCCCCCTATACTTAATTGACAATAAAAATGTTATAACATCTGTTTTAAGCGGTTTTTTATGCGGTGCTGTCCTTTACAGCTATTATAGCATATTGTGGGATATTATTTATTGAGAAAATATACAGTAATTCTTACGATTTTATTATTTTAGATCAGCACCGCACAAAGTCAGAGGATATCGTCCTCTGTAATATAAAACAGATAAAACGACAAAAACCTAACACTGAATTTTGAAATTTTTTTGCTCAGTCAAAACAACGCTGCTTCAAGGTGAGGATCACACGTGGTTTTGGGAGATTTTTCGCGCTGATATTACGTTGTTTCGGGCAGATTGATTTAAATAGAAATTTCGCGCTCGAATATTGCGTTGTTTCAAATTACATAAAATAATATAAATCCGCTTGAAACAACGTTTTTGGGTTTTTATACAAGCTGCGCGCTCGGATAATTCCGAGCGCGTTCGTTTTATTACTGTTTGCTGTCTGCTGACAACTATCATCCGCCAACTGAAAATTATGGACAATTATTATTATTTCGCAAGGCATTCCTTGAGATAATTCAAAAGCTCGCCGTATTCCTCAAACGCGGGAAGAAGCGGGTTGTCCTTTTTTATCTGTTCGGTCGAGCGGAACAGAAAACCAAACTTCGAGGCGTTTATCATTCCCAAGTCGTTGAAGCTGTCGCCTCCCGCGATAGTATCAAATCCAATAGACTGGAGAGCCTTTACGGTCGTGAGCTTGGATTTCTCAACACGCATCTTATAGCCGGTTATCTCTCCGCTTTCTGCAACCTCGAGCGTATTGCAGAAAATAGTCGGAAGCCCCAGCTTTTTCATAAGCGGCGCGGCAAACTGCGTAAATGTATCGCTTATGATTATCGTTTGGGAAAGCTCGCGAAGCTCATCGAGAAACTCTTTTGCTCCGGGCATTGGGTCGATTTTCGCGATCGTTTGCTGTATTTCTTTAAGCCCAAGCCCATGCTCCTTTAAAATACCGATACGGAATTTCATGAGCTTGTCGTAGTCCGGCTCGTCGCGGGTCGTGCGGCGAAGCTCGGGTATACCCGTTTCCTCCGCAAACGCTATCCATATCTCGGGAACCAACACTCCCTCAAGGTCAAGACAAGTAACGTACATTTTTATATTCTCCTTAATTTTGTCAGGACATCGCCGCGCTGTGTCGATAGGACTAAGGCGGTTGCTGTCAAATAGTATTTTATCATAAAAATCCGCTTTTGTCAATAACTCTTGACAAATTTGCATGGGCGTTGTATAATGTAAATTGGCGAGTAATTTTTTACAGAGAGGACTGGTAAAATGCTTACACTCGACAGCATATACAAAGCTTCGCATATTCTTAAAGAGGTCATTCGGCACACGGATCTTATCAAAGCGCCGAAAATAAACCCCGACGCGGATGTTTATCTGAAGCCCGAAAATTTGCAGGTAACGGGTTCGTTTAAGGTTCGCGGAGCATATTATAAGATCTCGCAGCTCACCGACGAGGAGCGTGAAAAGGGAGTTATCGCCTGCTCGGCGGGAAACCACGCCCAGGGCGTGGCGCTTGCGGCGACAAAGGCGGGGATAAAATCGCTTATCTGCCTGCCCGACGGCGCGCCTATCTCAAAGGTCGAGGCGACGAAGGGCTACGGAGCGGAGGTCTGTCTTGTTCCGGGAGTATATGACGACGCGTATAACAAGGCGCTTAGTCTGCGCGATGAAAAGGGATATACGTTTATACACCCGTTTGATGATGAAAACGTGATCGCGGGACAGGGGACGATAGGTCTTGAAATTTTAGACGATCTGCCCGATGTGGACGCGGTGGTTGTGCCGATCGGAGGCGGAGGACTTGTTTCGGGGGTCGCGTTTGCGATAAAACAGCTCAATCCGAAGATCAAGGTCTACGGCGTTCAGGCGGCGGGCGCTCCGTCTATGTTCAACTCCATAAACGACGACAAGATCGAGCGTCTTGACAGTGTCGCGACGCTTGCGGACGGAATTGCCGTAAAGGAACCGGGAAAAAACACGTTTGAGCTTTGCAAACAGTATGTTGATGAGATAGTGACCGTGAACGAGGACGAGATCTCGGGCGCGATCCTTGAACTTATAGAACAGCAGAAGCTTATCGCAGAGGGCGCGGGAGCGGTCTCGGTCGCGGCGGTCATGTTCAATAAAATACCCGTCAAGGGCAAAAAGGTAGTATGTGTTGTTTCGGGAGGCAATATCGACGTTACTATCCTGAACCGCGTTATCCGCAGGGGTCTTGTTAAGAGCGGACGTTCGGGAATGCTGAACATCGAGCTTGTGGACAAGCCCGGACAGCTCCTCGGAGTTTCGGAGATCATCGCGAAGCATGGCGGAAACGTTACGACCGTTCGCCATGAGCGCGCCGATGAAAATCCCGACATAAACGGCTGTTTTTTGCGTATTCAGCTTGAGACGCGCAACTCCGAGCATTATGAAGAGATACGCGGGGCGCTGATAAGCGCAGGATACAAGCTGGTCGATTACATTAAGTAAAGAGAAAAGGAGAAACAATTATGAAAACTGTTCACACAGATAACGCGCCTGCGGCTATTGGACCTTATGTACAGGCAAAGATCACGGGAAATCTCGTGTACTCATCGGGACAGATCCCGATCGACCCGAAAACGGGAGAGCTTGTTGACGGCGGGATAGAGGCTCAGGCAAAGCAGGTCTGCGAAAACCTTAAGGCTGTTCTTGAGGCGGCGGGAACGTCGCTCGAAAAGGTCGTAAAGACCAACTGTTATCTAAAGGACATCGGCGATTTCGCTGCATTCAACGCCGTTTATGCCGAGTATTTTACCGAAAAGCCCGCGCGCTCGTGCGTAGGCGGATTGCAGATACCGAAGGGCGCGCTTGTAGAGGTAGAGGTAATTGCCGAGCTTTGATTTATTTAATTGTCTGTCAGAACAACTGGGATTAAAAGTGATGAATTTTGAAATTCTTTAAGAATAAGAATAGGAGAATATTATGAAACTGTTTATTGATACCGCGAATGTTGATGATATCAGACGCGCCAACGATATGGGAATAATCTGCGGCGTAACCACAAACCCCTCACTTATCGCAAAGGAGGGCAGGGACTTTAAAGAGGTCGTAACGGAGATCGCGTCGATAGTTGACGGACCGATCTCCGCGGAGGTCATTTCGCTTGAAGCGGACAAAATGGTTGAAGAGGCTAAGCCGCTTGCCGCTATTCACAAGAACATCGTTATAAAGCTTCCGATGTGCGAGGAGGGTCTTAAAGCCTGCAAACAGCTTACGGCGCTTGGGATAAAGACGAATGTGACGCTTGTTTTCTCGGCGGCACAGGCGCTTCTTGCCGCGAGAGCGGGAGCGACGTTTGTAAGTCCGTTTTTGGGAAGACTCGATGATATCGGTATGGAGGGCATGAGCCTTATCGAAGAGATCGTTGATATATTCCAAGCCTGCGGGATCGAAACCGAGATAATCGCGGCTTCTATCAGAAACCCCATTCACGTTACACAGGCGGCGAGAATGGGCTGTGATATTGCGACGGTGCCGATGAACGTGCTTTTACAGATGCTGAAGCACCCGCTTACGGACAACGGCATAGAGCGTTTTCTGAAGGATTGGGAAGGCTTTACCACAAATCGGTGACTGTACAAAAAGTCTTTTGGAAAGGGTTTTCCCCGGAAAAATATAAATACATTTTACAAAAGGCTTAATGTAATAAATTAGAATTTATAATATTTCTGAGGGAAACTTTCTGAAGAAAGTTTCCCTCAGACTCCCTTCAAAGACTTTTTGTACGCTTCCCTATTGCTTTTTTATCACCTTTTATCCGCGAACGGCATAAATTGCGGATAAGAGGTGATTTTTTATGCTGATAGAAATAGCGTACAACAGAAATGCCGCGGTTATTTATGCGCTGAACTGGGCGTTTGCGAGAAACCCGCGGTTTTACGATTTTACGGACATCGGCGGGGATTGTACAAATTTTATTTCACAGTGCATGTATGCGGGCTGCGAGGTCATGAATTACTCGCGCGAAAACGGCTGGTATTACATAAGCCCCGACGACAGAGCGCCCGCCTGGACGGGAGTAGATTTTCTGCGTGAATTCCTTCTTTCAAACAGAGGAACGGGTGTTTACGGCGAAGAATCCGTATTGTCCGAGATACGCCGCGGCGATATTATCCAGCTTATAAACAATGAGGGCAGATTCTATCATACAGTCATAGTTTCCTCTGTTTTGTATCCGCAGACCCCTGAGAATATTTTTGTCTGCGCTCATTCCGACGATTCGCGCAACAGAAAGCTGTCTACATACGACTATGCGGGTATTTTCCCTATTCACATAATCGGCGCAAGAAAAGAAATTGTTGTTGAGGGCTGATTCGCCTATGGAGGTATTGTTATGTTTATTTACACTGTAAAGAGCGGAGATACGCTCAGCGGTCTGGCGGGTATGTTCGGAGTACCCGCGGGAAGAATTGCCGCGGACAACAGCCTGCGTATGAACAGCGGGCTTGCAATAGGGCAGAGCTTAGTTATTATGTCAGACACAATGCGCTATAAAATACAGGAAAACCAGACACTCTATTCTATATCACAGGAGTTTTCCGTTCCGCTCGAAGAACTTCTTAACGCGAATCCGAATCTAAACCCTATTGATATCCCTATCGGAGCAACGGTGCTTATCCCCATATCAAGCGGAGCTATTCGCAGACCCGCTGTAACAAACGGGTACGCTTATACGAATATAACCGAATTGGCGCTTAACTGCGCGGTTCCGTTTCTGACGTTTTTAAGTCCGTTTTCGTATTCCATAACTCCCAGCGGAGAGCTTATTTCTCCCGACGACGCGGATATTGTCTACAATGCGGCAAGAAGCGCGGTCATGCCGCTTATGGTTGTGACGAACATTTACGACGGCACGTTTTCAACAGAGGTCTTGTCGGAGATCTTGGCTGATGAATCCGCGACGGAGCGGCTGATAGGTTCAATTATGTACGAGCTTGACCGAAAGGGATATTACGGCGTAAATCTTGATATGGAATACATTTCTCCCGACGACAGGGAAATTTACAACGATTTCCTTCGCCGTCTTTCAGACAGACTTCACAGCGGAAATTACGTGCTTATGACCGCCGTCGCTCCGAAATACCGCGCCGACCAGCCCGGCATACTCTACGAGTCGCACGATTATTCCGTTCAGGGACAATACGCGGATTATGTGGTTATCATGACTTATGAATGGGGATATACCTATAGCGCCCCGATGGCTGTACAGCCTATTAATGAGGTTCGCAAGGTATTAAGCTATGCTGTGAGCGAAATGCCCTCTGAAAAAATAATTATGGGAATGCCGAACTACGGATATGAATGGACGCTTCCGTATATGCGCGGAACAGCCGCGAGAAGCGTCGGCTTCGCACAGGCAACAGAGATCGCCGTTGCTCATAACGCCGAGATAATGTTTGATGAAAAAACGCAGACGCCGTATTTTTACTATACCGACAACGGCGTCCGCAAGGTTATATGGTTTGATGATCCGAGAAGCATAAACGAAAAGCTTAAGCTTGTGGATGAATTTGACCTTGCCGGAGCAAGCTGGTGGACAATAAACCGCTGTTATGTTCCTAACAGACTTGTTGCCCGTAACGCGTTTGAGATAGCAAAGCTGTAAGACAGTTTACAGTTGACAGTAAGCAGTAAACAGCAGCGGTGCGCTCTAAAATTATTGTCTGCGAAGCAGACACCTTTACTGAGTACAGATTACTGTCAACTGACTAAAGTATTTTCCAAAGCGTAGGCATCTGCATATCGCGAAACATATCTATCTGTGCCTTCGCTCGGTCACAGGCAGCGTAGATCTCATCATCGCCGTCCTCGGCAAAAGATTGTATTTCCGCGAGAGAGGATGTTATTTCGATCGCATGACCGAGGTCGTTTATCAGAATTGAAAAATCGACAAATCTTCTCCATTCGTCGTTAAGCTGCTTGGCGGTATTTTTGGCAGTCTCGAGGTCATTTTTCTCGTAGCTTTCCTCGATTTCGTGTATCTGACTTATCAGCTTATCTGTGAAATCACTCGAAACCTTGACCGAATAAAAGCACCCCACAGACATAACTGCTAAAATAACAGCGCTTATAACGATTCGCTTCATTTCTTTTTCTCACTTTCAACAATATTGTAGTTCCCGTTTTTGTCGGCAGTCATAAGAAAAACCTGCTTTTCGGAGAGATGATTTTCGCGCAGAACCTTCGTAAGCCATGCCTCTCCCAAGTCAATAAGCTTTAGCTGTTCGCTGTCCCTTATGCCGTCGCGGATAATAACCGAGGGCGGATCCTGTGCAGAGCCGCCTGCTTTTATATCCTGTTTTTCGGCGGGCTGATAATCCTTTTTAAGGAGAAAGTTTATCTTTCCGTTTGTTTCGACGATCGCGTACTGAATTTGCGTAATATCAAATATCTGCTGGTTTCGCATGGCTTCGGCAAGGTCGTCTACCGAATAGCGCAGCCGCTTCATCTCGTTCTGAAGGATATTCCCTTCGCTTATGATTATTCTGGGGCTTCCTATCATAAGCTTTCGTATCTTCACAGATTTAAGCATTACTCCCGACATCACAACGTCAAGACATACAAGAGTAAGAATATGCACAATCCCCATTATCATGGGAATGCTGCTGTCCTCAACGGGAATAGCCGCTATATTCGATATCAGAATAGTAACCACAAGCTCGGAGGGCTGAAGCTCTCCGAGCTGCCTTTTTCCCATTAAGCGCAGGGAAAATGTGATAAGAATATAAAGAATTACCGCTCTTATAAGAACAATTGCCATAAACCGCACTCCCATTTTTCGTCATTATATTTTTCGCAAAAAGCTTGTTTTATTATTAACATTATTTAATTAAATATTCTCTTGCATTTTTTTTGAAATTGTGCTATAATGTTTAAGGCTATGAAAACAGTTGGCAATACACAGTAAACAAAAGTTCGCTTTGACCGCGGAAAATAATGTTTACTTTTTACTGTCCGCTGGTTACTGTCAATCGGGGGTGATAGATAGTATGAAGGTCGGAGTTTCTACCGCGTCGCTGTATCCTCTTCATGCTGAGGACGCTTTCAGAACGCTGTGCGAAATGGGCATAAAAACTATAGAGGTGTTTGCAAACAGCACCTGCGAGGGCGAGGAGCCTTGTGTTTCGGAAATAATCGCTATGCAGAAAGAATACGCCGTTGATATAACATCGTTTCATCCTTTTTCTTCGCCGATGGAAAGCGTGTTTTTGTTTTCGACCTATGATAGAAGAATAGACGAGATGATGACGCTTTACAGAAGCTTTTTCAAAAGCATGAACAAACTCGGGGCAAGGCTTTTCGTGCTTCACGGAGCCATCTCAAGCTCAAAATGTACCGACGAGCATTATCTCAAACAATTCTCTATGCTTTCGGACGCGGGCAGAGAATACGGCGTTACGGTGGCGCAGGAGAATGTAAGCTATTGCCTTAGCGGAAGGCTTGAGTTTCTGAAAATGATGAAGGACAAGCTCGGCGATAAGGCGAAATTTGTTCTTGATCTTAAACAGGCGCGCAGAAGCCGCGAAGACCCGCTTGATTATATAAAGGAGCTTGGAGAAAATATCGCACACTGTCATATAAGCGACGCGGATAACGAACGCGACTGTTTGGCGGTCGGCGCGGGATGCTTTGATTTTGAGGAGCTTATAAAGGCGCTTAAAGCGCAGGGCTTTGACGGGACTCTTATAGTCGAGCTTTACAGACAGAACTACGGAGAATTTACGGAGCTTAAAACCTCGGCCGAAAGGCTTTCGGAGATCGTACAAAAACTATTATAAAAATATAAAAAAGAGGAGAATATTAACTATGAAACTTGACAAGATGATCGGAGACAGGTTCAAAGAGCGCCCCTCGGACTGTCAGATAGACAGCCACGCGCTTATGGTAAGAGGCGGCTACATAAAGTATGTCGCAAACGGTATTTTTTCGAGCTTTCCTCCGCTTAAACGCGTTACGTCAAAAATCGAGCGCATTATCAGAGAGGAAATGGACGCGGTTGACGGACAGGAGGTCATGTTCCCTGTGGTAATGCCCGCGTCTCTGTGGCAGGAAACCGGCAGATATTCGAGCATAGGAAGCGAGCTTCTGCGCTTTACAGACAGAAACCGCCAGCCGATGGTTCTCGGCATGACGCATGAGGAAGCGGCAGTTCAGCTTGTTCGAGAGTACGCGAATTCTTACTCGAAATATCCGTTTATGATATACCAGATACAGACGAAATTCCGTGACGAGGCGCGTCCGCGCGGCGGTCTTATCAGAGTGCGCGAGTTTACCATGAAGGACGCGTATTCCTTCCACACCTCCCAGGAGGACTTAGAGGAATACTACGAGCGCGTTCATAAGGCTTATGAGCGCATTTACGAGCGCTGCGGAGCGAAAAACGTTATTTCCGTAAAGTCCGACAGCGGAATGATGGGAGGAAGCGTTTCACATGAATTCATGCTTCTTACGCCCGTCGGCGAGGACAGCATCGCGATATGCAGGGAATGCGGATTCAGAGCGAATGTTGAAGCGGCGAAGTCGATAGTCGAAGACCTGCGCGATGAAAGCTCGGACGAACTCAAAGAGGTCTTTACACCCGATATCCATACTATCGAAGACATCTGTGAGTTTTTGAAAATGCCGCTGAATAAGAGCTGTAAGGCGGTTGTTTATCAAAAAAATGTTGACAACAGCTTTGTTGTGATCTTCATACGCGGCGACCTTGACGTAAACGAAACGAAGGTAACAAATTTCCTCGGCTGTGATATCCACCCCGCTGTCATTACGGAGGAATGCGGACTGAGCGCGGGATATATCGGTCCCGTAGATCTTAAAATAAACGGCGAATACACCGTGCTTTACGACGCTTCGCTTGAAAACGCGAACAACCTTTCCTGCGGCGCGAACAAGTCCGAATATCACTTAACGGGGCTTGATATGAAGCGCGATGTACCGGGAGCGGAGTATCACGATTTTGCAAAGATAACGGACGGCGGTATCTGCCCCGAGTGTGGGAAAAAGACGATCTCGATATCCCGCGGGATCGAGGTCGGAAACATCTTCCAGCTCGGAACAAAATACACGAAGTCGATGGAGATGACATATCTCGACAAGGACGGAAACTCTCAGACTCCGATCATGGGCTGTTATGGGATAGGCGTAGGCAGGCTTGCGGCGTCGGTTATGGAAAGCTCCCATGACGAATACGGACCTATATGGCCTATGGCTATCGCTCCGTGGCAGGTTCATCTGTGCGCGGTGCGTCCGGACGATGAGCGCGTAAGAGCCGCGGCGGATAAGCTGTACAACGATTTGCAGTCGGCGGGGGTCGAGGTTATCTACGACGACAGAAATGTAAGAGCGGGAGTCATGTTCTCGGACGCGGACTTGCTCGGAGTGCCGCTGAGAGTGGTAATAAGCCCGAGAAATCTCGACGAGGGAATTTACGAGCTGACTTCAAGAGACAAGAAAATCACGGACAAGCTGAATCCCGAAACGGCGGTAAGCCGACTCAAAGAGCTGATCGCGGAGCTGATGAAATAAAAAAAGTTATAGGGAAGCGTACAAAAAGTCTTTGGAAAAGGGGTTTGGGGAAAAGCCTTTCTTCAGAAAGGTTTTCCCCAAAAAGTAAGAAGAAACGAGTACATTTTGAAAGTCTAAAATTATACAAGCTGAACTCCCCGATCGCTCGGGGAGTTTAATATAGTGCAGAAAAATTTACTGTCAGACTGTCTGAACGCATACAACTGTTTTATTATCTTTGCTTAGTGAAAACTTTCTTCAGAAAGTTTTCACTAAGCAACAAAATATATAAAGCAATAAATCAAATCATGTTCACAAAGTCCCAAAAGAGGGCTGTATGAACATGATTTTTTATTTATGATTTGTAAATGATTTGAATGATTTATTACAACTCTCAATCAAAGCGCAAGCAGTTCTTCTTTTTGGGGAAAACCTTTTACCAAAGACTTTTTGTACGCTTTCAATTGCGTTGTCCGAGAAAATCAAGTATATCCGGCTCCGCGACAAAATGCATCGCCCCTACCGCCACAAAAACCTTCTTTCCTTCGGCGAGCCATTCGGATATCCGTTCCGCCATTTTCCGCTGGCGGTCTGTGTACATCGCCGCGTAATATTCGTCATAATCGCCGCCCAGCTCCTCGGGTATCTCGTCTCCCTCAAGCAGCTTTTCAAGCGCGTCTGTGTCGCCCTCGCTCCACGCTCTGTAAAGCTCCCTCATCATCGAAAGCTGCTCGTCATACGGCGTGTTTACCGCGTCTTTCAGCGCAAACGCCTGAAGCGCGGGGCTTTCCATTGAGTTCATTTTATACTGCTCATAAATGCTCTCAAACTCGAAGATATCCTTGTTGTTTTTCATTGCGTATTTGATAACAGCGCGGTCTGTTCCGTTTTCGGAATAATATCCGCAGTCCGAGGCTATCTTGTTTGAAAGCTGAGCGCTCCAGAAAACGGGGAGATACCTGTCAAACGCGGTATTATAAATTCCCTTTTCCGCAAAAAACCGCTTGATCTCACTGTAATCATCTCCGAGGATATCCGCCGTTATGCCCGTCTTGCATTCGAGCAGCTTCATTGCCTCATTTACCGCGGACTTGTTTTGGTCAAGCGCGATCAAGTCGACCTCTACCGCGACGATAGAGCATTCGTCAATAGCTTTGTAGATCTCCTCGGGATATTCAACGCCGTTCTCGGCAGCGTGCATTGTCCCGAGCATATAAACCACTCCGCCCGTGCTTTCATCACGCACGGTAAAAAACGGCGGGCTTACGGGCTTCGGCTCGTATTTTTCGCTGAAAAACTCACAGCCGCCGAGTAAAAGCGAAAAGAGCAGAATTGCCGCTAAAATAAATGCTTTTTTATTCATTTTTCCACCGTAAAGCTGTTCAAAATATTTCCATCAAAATCCTTCCACAGAAAACAGCCGTTTTCAAACGTCATATAGCAGTTTGCACTGCCGTTTTTCGGAATTGAAACAGAGCCTGGGTTCATATAAACATAATTCTCGTGAACGTTACAGGCGGGAACGTGCGTATGTCCGCAAAGCAGGATATCGCCGTTCTTCAGCGGCGGCAGGTTTTCCTCGCTGAAATTATGCCCGTGCGTGGCGAATATTTCCGCTCCATCGGCGCAAATGAGCGCGTATTCCGCCAAAACAGGGAACTCCAACACCATCTGGTCGACCTCCGCTTCGCAGTTTCCGCGAACGCACATGATCTCGTTTTTGTGTTTGTTCAGAATTTCGATTACCCTTTTCGGCGCATAATCTTTCGGCAGATCGTTTCTCGGTCCGTGATACAGCAAGTCCCCGAGCAAGATCAGCCGTTCCGCCTTTTCATTCTCAAACGCGTCAAGCATTTTTCCGCACCAGAACGCCGAGCCATGAATATCCGACGCTATCATAAGTTTCATAAACACACCTCAATCCGAATGTTATTTGTATTCTTCCACAATTACCGCACAGCCCTTGACGGTTATCCGTGCAAATTCCTCGGTTATCTCGTTGCTTACGCCGAGAGGGAAATCGTTTGTGAAGACATGATTTTCGACTTCGTATTTCACTCCTCGCTCGGTAATTTCAGCAGAGCCTTCGTATGCAAAAACCGAAAGATACCCGTCAAACCGCGGAATTTTCACCGTTTCGTCAATAATCAGCTCAACGCGCTCGTGTTCTCCGAAAAGCTCGGCGCTTATCCCGCGTTTTTTCAGCCCATAGAGCATCTGGATATTCGCCAGCGTATGCCCGAGCCTGCCGCCCGCCGCACACAAAAACCGAAGCCGCGAATATCCGCGTTCGACCGCGATATTTGCTGCGAGAAGCGCGTCGGTCTCGTCCTTTTCGGGCAACGCCCTTATACATTCTGTTCCGTTTGGAACAGAACACTTCGCGCTGTCAAAATCCCCGACGCATATATCGGGGGTAATTTCCGCGCCGAGCGCGTAATCAAGCCCCCTGTCCGCCGCGATCACAAAGCCTTCTATAAGCGCCGCGTCAAGCGAAGCGCAGGGCGCTCCGCAGATGATCGTGCAGTCAACGGTCATTTTATCACCTCTTAATTATATCATAATTATCTCAGCTTGCAGAAAAATCCCAAAGCGTTGTTTTTACGGAATTATTTAAAAAGAATTTCAAAATTCATCATTTGGCGGCAGCGGAGCTGCCGCCAAATGAGAACCGCTTAAAATTTTTTCTTGTGAAAAAATTTTAAGCTTTTTGAAATTCACGATTCTAAATTACGTTGTTTTTGAGGGTTAATATACAGTAATTATCTCAGGCTGTACATAAAGTTGTCTATCCCGAATTTATTTAAATTTGAAATTTCAAAACCGCGCACCGCGCCAAAGGCGCGGTGCGCTTGCCAAGCCACCGCGGCTACGCGCATTATGCCCTTCGGGCAA
>JAFLUE010000044.1 GCA_022508945.1 Oscillospiraceae bacterium | reverse complement strand
ACTTTCTGAAGAAAGTTTTCCCTCAGACTCCCTTTCAAAGACTTTTTGTACGCTCACCTATAGGTTTTCGTTTCGCTCCTCGATCATTTTTTCCGCCAACTCCGCCGCATATCTGCAAAGCATCGGACAAGGCCGCTTTTTGTAGTATTCGGGAGTTCGCGCTTCCGGCTCAGCGGAATCCTCCGCTTTTTCAAGTCCCAAAAGCTCTCGGCAGATTATACTTTTGTTGTCACTGCGAAATTCTTCCGCAGCTGCGCGTATCTTCTCGTAAAGTGCCTTTTTAGCCTTAAGATCGGTCGGATCCGAATAGCCGTAAACCTCGCTTAAAACCATCACTATCCCTAAGAATGTTCCACAGACCTCTCTCATTCTGCCCACTCCACCGCCGAAACCTCCGGAAATTCTCGCAAGCTTTTCTTCGTCAAGCCCGAAGATATCGGAAAAAGCGACAGTTACAGCCTGTGTGCAGTTATATCCTTTGAGAAAATTCTCGTAGGCTATGTCTCCGCGGCTCACTTGCAAAATTCCTCAACAGCGTCCGCTATAGGGTCTGCGGCAGTTGTTTCCATAAGCTCGAGCAGCCCGCTGTCAACAAGTCTCGCAAGTTCCGCGTCAATAGGAAGCTTTGCTATGACCTTGAGATCAAACTTCTTGGCTGTTTCATCTATGTGACTCTCGCCGAAAACGCTGATACGCTTATTGCAGTCGGGACATTCCACATAGCTCATATTCTCAACTAAACCGATTATCGGAATGTTCATCATTTCAGCCATTTTGACCGCTTTTCCGACAATCATCGAAACAAGCTCCTGAGGCGAGGTAACAACAATTATTCCGTCAAGCGGAATTGACTGGAAAACCGTCAGCGGCACATCTCCCGTTCCCGGAGGCATATCCACAAACATATAGTCCACATCGTCCCATATAACATCTGTCCAAAACTGCTTTGCTGTGCCGGCTATGATAGGTCCGCGCCATACGACGGGATCGGTATCGTCGGGAAGAAGCAGGTTTACGCTCATAACGCGTATCCCCTTCTTGGTTACTACAGGAAAAATCGCGGTTTCATTGCCCTGTGCCTTTTCTTTTAATCCAAATGCCTTCGGAACGGACGGACCCGTAATATCCGCGTCAAGCACAGCCGTACTGAAGCCTCTGCGGTTCATCAGAACAGCGCTCATACAAGTGACAAGGGATTTTCCTACGCCGCCTTTTCCGCTTACTATGCCGATTACTTTCTTTATATGAGAAAGCTCGTGGGGTTTCTCAATAAAGCTTTTAGGGTCGCGCTCCGAGCATTTTTCGGAGCATCCCGAACAATCATGACTGCATTCGCTCATTTTTATAAATTCCTTTCTTATTATAGAACAAAAGATCAAAGCTGCTTTCTGTAGATCTGCGAGTTTTCATCTTTCATGTATGCCAATCGTTTCAGTAAATCTTCCTTGATCTTATCATCGGCGCAAAATCTTATCTCACTGCACAGTGTTTGAGACGCCCACTGTTCTACCGCTCTCAGCAAGTATTCGTCCGCGCCCTTGCTTCTGTAGTATTCGAGAGTGATAAAATCAATAACCTCCGCGTAGTGTCCGAAGCTCATGGAGAAAATTTCTGCTGCATATGCATAGCCCGCCACGCGGTTTCCATGGTTTACCGTAAGAAAAATGTTTTTGTTATTATTTATGATATCCTCAAAAATAAGCCGGCTTTTTAATTCGGACTGACATTTATCGCCGAACAATCTGCTGTTTATCAGATAAATGTACTTAAAATCATCCGGCGCAGCTCTCTTTAGGTAGAAACTAAACATCCGCGTCCTCGATTATTTCATTCGCAAAGCCCTTACCATCAACACTTTCCTCAACACCTAACAGTTTAAGAACCGTTCCCGCAATTTCACAAAATCCCGCCCTTGTTCTTAAATTAACGGACTTTATTTGTTTTCCGTAAATCAACACGGGAATATGCTCTCTGGTGTGGTCTGTGCCGTTGTGACAAGGATCACAACCGTGGTCGGCGGTGAGGATGATAACATCATCATGCTGCATTTTATTCATAAAATCTCCGAGCCATATATCAAACTCGTTCAGAGCGTTTGTATATCCTTCGGGGTCGCGGCGGTGTCCGTACAGCATATCAAAATCCACAAGATTTGTAAAGCAGATCCCGCGCCATTCTTTCTCCTGATACTTTGAGGTTA
The DNA here is from genome assembly GCA_022508945.1 of Oscillospiraceae bacterium. Taxonomy (GTDB): domain Bacteria; phylum Bacillota; class Clostridia; order Oscillospirales; family Ruminococcaceae; genus CAG-115. Next base: position 12,067 of record JAFLUE010000044.1, on the reverse strand, counting down.
TCCTCATGTCGTTGGCGTTTCCGATCTCACGCTCGGCAGTTGTAACACCCTTTCCCGCGAAAATGTCGTATATCTTGCCGATCCCGATCGTTTTAAAGCCGTTTTTGCTTAGAATATCGAGCATCGTGTTCTTCGGCGGAACAAGTGAAAAATCATGTCTGCGGGGAGTTCTTGTAAAAGAAAATTCCCCTTCAAACGGACGCGCAATAACTCTTCCAACGGCGTAATCCCCTGTGAGAATTTCACGCGCAGTTTCACAGTACTCGTAAAGTGTTTCCACGGGAACGATATTCTCATGCGCGGCTATCTGAAAAACACTGTCAGCCGAGGTATAGACGATCAGCGCGCCTGTTTTTATATGCTCCTCGCCGTAATCGGCAATCACCTTTGTTCCCGAATACGGCAGGTTACAAAGCGTCTTTCTGCCTGTCCGCCGCTCAAATTCACCGATAACCTCGCTCGGAAAGCCATTTGGAAATGTAGGAAACGGCTTTTCGCTTATCATTCCCGCGATTTCCCAGTGTCCGGTCGTTGTGTCCTTGCCTTTTGAAAGCTCGGACAAGCGCACGAACGCTCCGAGGGGAGCGTTTTCTTTTTCACCGAAATCAACGCCGTCAATGTTGAAAAGCCCAAGCTTCGCCATATTTGGTACTTTAAGTTTTCCCGTGTTATAGCATGACCGCAGCGTATTCGCGCCCCTATCGCCGAAATCCGCGGCGTCCTGCATTTCTCCTATGCCAAAGCTGTCTAAAACTATCAGAAATACGCGTTTCGCCATTCAATCACCCTCAATTAAAAGCTTCACCGCTGAGCTTGTACCGATCCTGTCACAGCCAGCGTTTAAGTACATTTCGATCTGTTCTCTTGTTTTGATCCCGCCTGCTGCCTTGATTTTTACGTTATCGCCGATATGCTTTACGAAAAGCTCAATATCCCGAATATCCGCGCCCATAGAGCCAAAGCCCGTAGACGTCTTTATATAATCGGCTCCCGCGCTTGTTACAACTCTGCACATCTCGATTTTTTCCTGTTCCGTAAGGTTGCAGGTCTCGATGATAACTTTAAGGATATTGAATTCACAGGCTTCCTTTATCAGCATTATTTCCTTTTCGATAATCGAAAATCTTCCGTTTTTTACGTCCGTCTGATTTATTACCATATCGATCTCATTAGCGCCGCATTCTATCGCGTCCTTTGTTTCAAACCACTTTACATTGGTCGTAGAATAGCCGAGTGGAAAACCGATAACGGTACATATGTTAAGTTCGGGAAAATTTTTTCGGGCTCGCCTTATAAAGCATGGCGGAATACATACGGACGCCGTGTGATATTTAAGCGCCTCTCGGCAAAGCGCGGCTATTTGCTTTGATGTAGCCGCAGGGTTTAACAAAGTATGGTCAATATGCGGAAAAATTTCGGAGTTTTCCATAATATGCCTCTTTACCAAAATGTACTTTTTTCATATTTGAGTTTGCTATAAATTCATTGTAATTCATGGCTACTCTCCATATTTTTAATCCCCATCATGTTCATGAACAACTATCTGAGGCAACAAGTCAACATCAATACCGTATTCATCAACATCGTTTACATATAAAAACAAATAAGAAGGCTCTTTGTCTGAGATCGAAAGACATACCGGTTGTATATTTTTTAGGATTATATCGATATGATTTTTTGTGTTGTTCTCGTAATCATTGATTATAGAAAGATGTTCTTTATATTCGGCGCTCCTTTTAGATGGATAACTTACATAAAGATAGTAATTTTCTATAATCTCTCGGTAATTAGACAAGACATACATTTTAATAGAACTTTGAACTTCGTTCATTCGACTAATGAGCATATTAAACATTTGAGATGTAAAATCAGGTGGAATATCCATAGGGTCTTCTATTTCAGTATCCACCTTTATTTTAAATTGCCTTCCGAACATCACTATTTTATAGTCAGGAAGACTATTGAAAGGAAGCCTATTGAAACTATTAGCTTCTTTTTTACCAAATAAAAACATTTTTCTCATTTCTCCTTCAGAGTTTTCTTCTTAAAAGTGAGCGAGGGGGCGCGTCAATATCGGTAATTACCGTAATTTGCTCCATTGGGTGATTTGCGACGGAGATTTCTTCTCCGTTTTTATCAAGCATTGACTTTGGCGCGAATTTAATAGGCTCTCTTTCGGGAATCAACAGTTCAAGCTCATCTGTCATCTCAAAATAATTACGCACAGTAAGTGTCATAACACCGTTTTCACACCCATCAACTGCCCCAACGAAATCATAATCGCGGATATACCCGCTGTCCGCAAAATACTGACCGCCGTTTGTAATTTCCAAAGGGTTTTGAGTGTTGCTCCCGTCACGAGGACTTCCATAGAAAAAACCCGTGCAGTATGGACGGTGGCTGATCTTATTCATCTCTTCAAAAACCCAAGCCGGAGCTTTTTCGCCGTTTAACGCACTGTCTATAGCTGTTCTGTAGGCATTTGTCGTGAGCGCTGTATAATATGCAGATTTCGCCCTGCCCTCAATTTTAAGGCTGTCGATTCCCGCTTCAAGCAAATCGTCGATATGCTCTATCATACACATATCTCTCGCATTAAGTATAAAGCTTCCGCGCTCATCCTCAAAAACCTTGTAGAACTCTCCGGGACGCTTCTGCTCCATAAGATAATACTCCCATCGGCAGGGCTGGGCGCATTCGCCGCGGTTTGCGTTCCTGCCCGTAAGATACTCGGAAATAAGGCATCTTCCCGAAAACGAAACGCACATTGCTCCATGTACAAACGCTTCGATCTCCATATCATCGGGAATATTCCTTCTGATTTTCCTTATTTCCCCAAGATTTACCTCACGCGCAAGAACCGCGCGTTTTACTCCCATTTTATAAAGCTCGGAGGCTGTTCTGTAGTTCACGATCCCCGTTTGGGTGGACGCGTGTATCTCGAGCGTCGGCTGAAGCTCACGGATAAGGGAAACGATCCCTATATCCGCGGCAATTACCGCGTCAATACCCGCGTTTGCAGCTTTGGAAATAAACTCGGGAAAACGCTCAATTTCATCGTTGCTTGGAACAATGTTGCAGGTAATGTAGACCTTCGCGCCTTTTTCATGCGCTGTCCGCACGGCTGAACAAAGCTCCTCCTCCGTGAAATTCTTCGCGCCCGCTCTCATTCCGAAAGCCTTTCCGCCAAGATAAACAGCATCCGCGCCATAATCGAGAGCATACAACAAGCTCTCAAAATCCCCTGCGGGAGAAAGAAGTTCGGGTTTCCTGTTCAATGTTATTTACACCTCAGCCGTTTTCTTCTCTCAAAGCGGCATCCTTTATATTCTGTTCATGTTCTTCAAGTGTTCTTGCCCAATAGAAGTTGCCGTCCTTGCTTGCGAGGAAGTAATAGTAGTTGGTATTTGCCGGCTCAAGAGCCGCCATAATTTCCGCGAGTCCGGGATTGCAGATAGCTCCCGCCGGAAGTCCCTCGCAAAGGTAGGTGTTATACGCATCTATAATAGCTTGCATTTTATCCTTATTTGATGCAGTGATCGAGGGAGTAATAACCTCATCAATATAGGTATATGTGGTATCTGACTGAAGCAAAGGGAATTCTTCAGAGTTATTGAGTCGGTTGTGGAATACAGATGAAACTCCCTTTCTGGTTTCCTCGCTGTTAGCCTCCCAGCATATGAGAGAAGCAAGGCGAATAACCTCGTCAAGCGTCATTCCAAGCTCTTCCATCCTTTGCTTCATAGCCTTTGTTATCTTGCTTTCAAAGTTGTCGTACATTTTATTTGCGGCAATTTCAGCATATCGAGAGGTATCAAAGTTTGGATTCTTCTTTAAATCATCAATAACGTAAAAATCGTAGGAGTCGGGAAAAAGATAGCCCTCAAGCATATTAAAACGGTTGGGGTCGTCTTTGATGCCCTCCTCAAAGTCATATTTGTTCAGTTTGTTTTTATAGTAATTCTCAAAATCCACAGCTCTGCATACATAATTTTTCTCAAGAAGCTCGCCGATTTCCTTTGCGGTAGCACCCTCGGGTATAGTAACCCTGACGATCTCAGTATATTGCTTAGGCGTCTTAAGCGTATCAATAAGGCTTCCGTAGGACATATTTGAATAAAGCGTGTAGCTTCCTGTAAGGAACGGTTTTTCGTCGTTTCCTACAAGCCTGAGATATGATTTCATAAGATACGGCATATTTATTATTCCGTTTTTATACAGCTCATCCACAATTTCATCGGACGGCATACTGCTGTCGATCGTTATCTCGGCTTCGCGCACGGTTTTTGCCATACCGGTAAAATCGCGCAGACCGTTGATAGAATAGACCGCAAGAATTACACCCGCAGCAAGCGAGATAACGGAAATAAGAACCCCGAGAAAAACCTGTCCCATTGTCCTTGTATGGTTTACCTGAGTCTTCTTTTTTCGCTTTTTACGGCGTTTTACCGTATTCTCAGCCGGAATATGCTGTACCGAATTGTCCGAAACGGAATTCATAAGCCGCGTTCTTTGCAGATCGTCAGGAGAATTAAGCTCTGTAAATTCCTCTCTTGAGCGGATAGCTCTGTCCGCTCCGGAATGCTCCATAATGCTTGATATTTCCTGAGTTTTTTCTATTTCTTCTTTACTTACCGAATTTTCCGACTTCTCAAACTCATCCAAATCGTATGATCCTTCCGATTCGCTCAAATTTAATTCGTCTTTAAACTGATTTTCGTCCATTGCCGACCTCCAGCAGATTTATTCATCAAAAACCGTGAACATTGTCCGCATATCAAAAGGTTCCGTCGGAACCTCACGCTTAAAATCCTTATAACATATAATAACGCTTATACCTTTGAATCCAATTAAAAACCTGTCGTAATACCCTTTTCCGTAGCCGAGCCGATATCCGTTTCCGTCCGCACAAAGCGCAGGAACGATACACAGCGTATTTTCGTCGGCAAAAGCGGGTCTTATCATCGGCGGCTCATCAATATTATACCGACCCTTACAAAGCTCGTTCGTGCTTTCAATATAGTAGAACGAAAGCTCCATATCACCGCTTACGGGAAGCGCAACGGGAATTTTATTTTTAAGACAGTAATTGATAAACCGCCTTGTGTCGACCTCGATTTCCGTTGACGCATAGCAGAAAACCGAGCCGGCTTTGTCCGCGAACGGAATAAGCTGACGAAAAATGCTCTCGTCGGCAGCTTCTTTTTCCGCTTTGTTTATTTTTTTCCTGCATGAGATCAGATCGCGTCTCAGCTTTGCCTTTATCTCGCGCATTGGATCGTGCTTCTTATTTCATCGCTTAACTGCTGTCCTTTAAGCACCTTTACAAGCTCCAATCCGAAATCTACGGAAACACCCGCGCCCGCTGCTGTTGTGAAAAGCCCGTCGGTAACAACGTTCCGCTCCGAAATCTCCGCACCCTCGAGATACTTCCTATAGTCGGGAAATGCAGTTGCTTTAAGTCCCTTAAGCAATCCCCTCTTGCCGTAAATTGAAGGCGCGGCACAGATAGCGCCCATAGGGATATTGTTTTTAGCACAGTAATCGACTGCTGACTGAACAACGGGCGATTTATCAAGATTTTCCGTACCGAGAGAGCCTCCGGGAAGCACTATCATCTCCAGATTATCCGAAAGCTCTATTTCACCGTCCGTAATATCTGCCTTCATGGGTATTCCATGGGAGCTTGTAACCTCTTTGCCGCCTATTCCGACGGTTATAACGTCAAGCCTCGCGCGCCTCAGCATATCTATCGGCGCAATTGCCTCGGTTTCCTCAAATCCGTTTGCCAAAAACACATAAACCATACTATAACTCCTTTACCGAATCACACTGTCAAGCTGTCTGCATATTTGCTCATGAATTTCTTCAACAGAAAGCGGATTTCCGTTTTCCGCGCATTCGATCATACTCCAGCCGCCGTTTTCCGCAGCGAACATTGCGCTTTCACGGCATTGCCTGAGAAAATCGACATTTCTCTCATGTATATCCTTTTTGCTTTCATCGCCTTCATAACGCTTTTTCAAAAGTTCCTGAGAAACCTCGATCGGCATATCCAGAAAAATGACCTTATCCGGTTCGGGCAAACCGAGCTTGTTATACTCAAAGTTATACAGCCAGTTCAGAAAACCGACATATTCTTCCTTTGGCATCTTTGTGAGTTGATAGATCGCGTTTGAAGTCGTATACCGCCCCGTAATAATAAGCCCGCCGCTTTGATAGAATTCCTTCCAATCGGTCGAGTAGCTTACATATCTGTCAACAGCGTAAATTGTCGAGGCGGAATACGCGCCGTTTTTTCCCTCGCATTTTATCGTTCCGTCAAGGTACTGCCTTACGAGCTGACCGCTCAAAGTATCGTAATTCGGAAAGCTCACCGCTCGGAAGCTGACGCCAAGCTTACGAAGATAGTCTGCCGCAAGGTCAAGCTGTGTCGATTTTCCGCTTCCGTCCAGCCCGTCAAGCACAACAAGTTTTCCTTTTGTCATTTTTTCACGTCCAATAATCAATATATAATATATTGTACCACATATTTACAATTTAGTCAATATGTATGTACTAATTTTTTAATAAAGTGTGCTTATGACAAATCGGATTTTAGCCATTGATTTGAAAATCTAAAAAATCCTTAGCAGATTCCCTTATCTCTGTTTCAACATCCATTCTTTTGGCAATTTCTTTCATAAGGCTTAAATATTCGTTTTTCTCCGGACTGCCGTTTATGCATCGGTTCAGCATCCATACTGTGTGTAACGCCGGTCTTCGCTTTAAAGATTCAATTAAATACGGTTCATAATATGGATAGAAGGTTTCAATAGAATGAACCATCGCTCCTGGCATTCCAAAATCATCTAAAGGGTGGCGCTCCATAATCTGAAGAAGAGGCGTTACTGTTTCGATTCCCGCGCCCTCATCTTTTATAAGTTCAATCTTTTCTTCCATACTGTATATAAAATCATCGGATCCTACCATTTCTTCAATTTCCCGCAAAAGCTTATCAATCATTTGTTTTCCTCCCGAAAATTCCGATTTAACATACTAACTACCTTGAAAGCTCACATTTTATTCCAAACTGCTCGAAGCCGATTTTTTCGTAAAAATTTACGAGCTTATTCTCACAGAGCAGGAAAACCTCACTTTCGTTCAGCTTTCGGCACACTGCCGTAATCAATCGCGACGCATTCCCTTTGTTACGCATTTCGGGAATTGTCGCTATCTGAGACAAAAGAGCTTCGCCGCATAAATCATGCTGTACGCAAAGAACCGAGCCGTTATAACCGTAAAACTTTGAAATGCCGTGGCGTATTCTGTGTGACATATCGAGATACCACGGCTCAAACTCAATCTTGAATGATGTTTTCAAAATATCGTATGCCTCGAAAAGCGAAAGTTCGGATATTTGTTCGGGTGCTTCGCTTAATGCTCCAGAAAAGCGCATTAAATTGAGCCTTTTATGGTTAATCTTCAGCTTTTCGGACAACATTTTCCCCGCTTCCTCAGCGCAGAAAAGCTTTGAAAAACCGCCGAAGTTCAAGAATTCACTCAATTCATCAAAATCCGTTTCGCCAAAAGTGCTGATAACAAATTCATCATAAAACCGCGCAATTATCAAGCCTTCGGCGGAATAAAACCGACAGAAATCATAGTCCGTTCCGTATGCTTCCAAAAGCGCGCGTATTTTCTGCGCTTCAACGCCGCTTTTCGGCAGTTCAGAAAGCTCTTTCGATGAAATTACACGCTTTATCATATATTCGCCGCTGCTGAGAGCATTTTTTCGGCAAGAGCGCTTACCGCGTCAAGATCGCTTGCTTTAATAACGCAGGACGGCGAATGAAGATATCTGCAAGGAACGGAAATAGCGCAGGTCCTTACTCCCGAGCGGCTTGTATGAATAGCACGGCTGTCGTTTCCGCCGGCGATAAGCGTTTTTGTCTGAACGGGAATATTGTTTTCACTCGCGGTTTTCATTGCGAGTGAATACAATCCGCGGTCGTAAAGCGTTCCGCCGTCCATATATGACACTACCGCTCCCTTACCAAGCTCGCATACCTTTTTCGCCCCCGAAACTCCCGCAATATCGCAGGCTGTCGTTGTTTCAAGAACAAACGCGATATCTGGCGCAACATTGAACGCCGCCGCGGCAGCTCCGCGCGTTCCGATCTCCTCCTGGACCGTAAAAGCATACCATGCGTCATACTCGGGTTCGCCGTTTATCATATCCATCATGATAAGACAACCTGCGCGATCGTCAATTGCCTTGCCCTTTAAAAATCCGTCTCCGAACTCAAAATAATCAGCGTCAAAATACGCGTAGCTTCCGAGCGGAGCCGCTTTTTCCGCTTCCTCGCGCGAGCCTGCGCCAATGTCAAGATAAAGCTCGCTTATTTCGGGAATTTTCTGTCGTTCGTCCTTACTCTGCTGGTGCAGCGCTTTTGTTGAACAAACAGCGTAAGCTCCGCTTTCGAGCTTAAATCCTCTTCCGAGCAATACCTCGGGATTTATTCCTCCGACCGCTCCGAAGCGAAGAAACCCTTCGCCGTCAGCATAAGTTATCATTAGACCGACCTCGTCCATATGTGCGGCGAACATGATCTTGTTTTTCGGTGTGTTTTTTCCCTTTTTAAACACAATTAAATTTCCGAGATTATCGGTAAAAACCTCGTCGGCGGTGATATTTCGGCAAATATAATCGCGGACTCTGCTTTCGTCGCCCGAAGCGCCGTTTATTACACACAATTCTTTAAGCATTTCGTTCATCTTATTTTTCCTCCGCATATTCGCAAATCAGCGAAGCGACCGCCTCTATATCTCGCAGATCCGCTGTTTCAACAGCAGTGTGCATATATCTTATCGGAAGCGACAGCGTACAGCACTTTACGCCTTTTCCGCTTATTCCGACAGCGTCGGCGTTTGTGCCGGTTGAACCCGGCATGATCTCACGGGTAAACGGTATATTTGCATTTTGTGAAAGCTCACAAAGCTTGTTTGACATACCCTTGTCAAGTCCCGCGGAAAAACCGATCATAACGCCGCTTCCGAGCTTTGCCGTATCCTTTTCCGAACCGTCGGGAGTATTTCCGAACGAAACATCAACTATAAGCGCCTCGTCAGGCTGGATTTTAAAGCTGTTCATTTTTGCTCCGCTTTCTCCCGTTTCCTCGCGACAGGAAAAACAAACCGCAATATTATAAGCAAGTTTCTTGTTCTTCAGCATTTCAAGAGCGCGCAAAACAGCACATACTCCGCTTCTGTTATCAATTGCGGGAGCGGAAACAATTGTTTCGGACAGTTCACGAAATGCCGAGTTTACGGTTATTCTGTCTCCGAGAGAAATGACCTTTTCGGCTTCTTCTTTTGAAAGACCGACATCAATGAAAATATCGCCGATCTCGGGCGCTGATTTTTCCTTTGACCCTTTTGATACATGGGGAGGCAGCGTTGAAACAACTCCCAAAACCTTTTTCTTTCCGTGAATTGTGACTGACTGAGCCAAAAGCGTTCTTAAATCGGGAGAACCGCAAGTGCCGACTCCGATAAAGCCCCTGTCGTCAATAAATGTTACAATAAGACCGACCTGATCTATGTGAGCGTCAAGAAGAAGAGTTTTCGCGTCAGATTTTTCGGACGTCATATGACCCAAAACACTCCCAAATGCGTCAATACTCACATTTTCTGCGTATTCCCCAAGAAATTCCGCGGTCTTTTCGGACGCGGAAAACTCATCTCCCGAAACGCCCGCACATTCCGTGAGCGCTTTTAAAACTGATTTTGTTTCCATTTTTGATCATTCCTTTAAAAAATCGTGTTTTATATCAGAAATATTGAACTCAAAGCCCTCAAGGTTAAGGGCTTTGAGCTTATACGCTATAATCTCTCGCGGATATCCGAGCCTTGCCGCAAGAACATCAAGCGAGCTTTCATCTTCAAGCTCCGACAAAATATCGTTGTCGGAAATAAGCAGGCTTGCCGCAAATAAATTCGCCTCGCGCTCGGTTTTGCTGTTTTCGAGAAATAAAGTAGTTTCTCTTATCTTTCCGCCGGAAAGCTCTCTGTGAAGCTGATCGTGACCAAGCTCATGCGCGCAGACGACCGTCTTCATGCTTTCGTCAAGCTCCTCATTTATAACAATATATCTGACGCCGTTTTCATATAAATAAAAGCCTTTAAGTGAACCGAGCTTTCTGAACCAGACCTTTACGCCCGCGTTTTCGGCGGTTTCAAATACATTCGCGCCTCCGTATTTCCCGGCGGTTTCTTTAGCAAGCTCAATGATCTGCCGCATTTATTATTCCTCTTTTTTGCTGTTTTTACGACTGTCAAGATAAATTTCATTAAGCGTTCTGATAAGAAATTCTTTGTCCTCATCTGAAATGGAATTCCCCGCAAAAAGCCCCTTGCTTTCCTCAAGAAATTTTATTGCTCCCGCACTGGATTTTCCGCTGTCCAAAAGCGTTTTAATAAATCTTTCATCGGCGGATAATTCGAGGTCAGCGCTGTCATCTGAAAGAAACTCCGCGGTAACTCCGAGTTTATCGGCCATTCTCTTAAGAATATCCTTTCGGGGACGGCGGTTTTCCGTAAGATAGTAATTAAATGCGCGGTAAGTTATGCCTACAGACTGCGCGAATTCTGTTTTGCTTACTCGTTTTCTTGTCAGAAGATATTCAAGCTTCTCATTTAATTTCACGTCATATTCCTCCGAATTATTATTTCATTATAATTATATCAGCCTAACGCTCTTTTGTCAAGTATTGGCAAATGAACAAAACGCGAATATTATTCATACTTATTCATTTATTCTGCAATTATTTGTAAAAATATTTTTACAAAACTGAATAATATTTATATAATTGAATAAAACCACTTGACAAACTACGCGGTTGATTGTAAAATTATATTCGTAAAATATTTTTTCATTAAAAAGGAGTTTTTTAATTATGGCTGATCAGATTAAAAAAGTTGTTTTGGCATACTCGGGCGGTCTTGATACGTCTATCATCATTCCGTGGCTTAAAGAAACATATCCTGGATGCGAGGTCATCTGCGTTGCAGGAAACGTAGGTCAGGACGCGGAGCTTACGGGTCTTGAGGAAAGAGCAAAGAAAACAGGCGCGTCGAAGCTCTATATTGAGGATATTCAGGACGAGTTTGTAAATGATTTCGTATTCCCTACCCTTAAAGCGGGAGCTAAGTACGAGGGTTATCTCCTCGGAACTTCATTTGCCCGCCCTCCCATCGCAAAGAGAATAGTTGAGATCGCCAAGAAGGAAGGCGCGGACGCTATTTGCCACGGCTGTACAGGCAAGGGCAACGACCAGGTTCGTTTTGAACTTACAATTAAGGCGCTTGCTCCCAATATGAAGATAATCGCTCCGTGGAGAGTATGGGACATCAAATCGCGCGATCAGGAAATCGACTACGCCGAGGCGCACAATGTTCCGATAAAGATCACACGCGAGACTAACTATTCAAAGGACATGAACCTCTGGCACCTTTCGCACGAGGGTCTTGACCTTGAAGACCCCGCAAATGAGCCGCAGTACAACAAAGAAGGCTTCCTTGAGCTGGGCGTTTCTCCCGAGCAGGCTCCCGACAAGCCCACTTACATCACCATTCACTTTGAAAAGGGCATTCCCGTTTCTCTTAACGGCGAGAAAATGGACGGCGTTAAGCTTATCAAGACGCTGAACAAAATTGGCGGCGAGAACGGTATCGGTTTGTTTGATGTAGTTGAAAACAGACTTGTGGGTATGAAGTCAAGGGGCGTATATGAAACTCCCGGCGGAACAATTTTGTATCACGCTCATGAGGTGCTTGAAACTATCTGTCTTGATAAGGAAACCCAGCACTACAAATACGGTCTTGCTCAGAAGTATGCCGATCTGGTCTACAACGGTCAGTGGTATACTCCCCTTCGCGAGGCTATGGACGCTTTTGTTGACAAGACACAGGAAACCGTTACCGGCGATGTAAAACTCAAGCTCTACAAGGGCAACATCATCAACGCGGGCGTTACCTCTCCGTACACTCTGTACAGCGAGGACTTCGCTTCGTTCGGCGAGGACGA
>JAFLUE010000043.1 GCA_022508945.1 Oscillospiraceae bacterium | reverse complement strand
AAAATAATCGACGCGTATGAGCGCAGCTCATACGCGTCGATTTGATAGCGCAGCGTGCCTTCGGCGCGATGCGCGATTTTGAAATTTCTTTTTTAAATAAATCCGTCAAAACAACGCTTTTGGGTTTTTCTGCAAGCTTAGCCGAATTGTTCTCAGCCTACAGCCGAGATCGTATAGGTAAACGACTTTTCCTCGCCCGGCTTTGCGATAACAACTCCCTGTTTTTCCGCAAAAACGCCCGAGCCGTTGTCATAGTCTTGAGAGCCGCACCACGGCTCTATGCAAAGAAACGGCGCGTTTTTAGCCTGCCACAGCCCAAGCCCCGTAAAGTCGGGGAAATCAACGCGAAGTCCTTTGCGCTCCTTGTTTAAAAGCGTTACCGAGCGTGAGGCGGGGTGTTCCATGTGCAGAACGTCGTTCATAAACATATCGTGATTGAGCGGCATGACCTTGCTGTTTTCAATAATTGTGCGGCGGTTGTCGGGTTCATAAACGCCTGTCGATGTGTTGTAGTTCGGGATATTTGCGGTCTCCTCTTTCTCGAATTCCAGGCAATAGTCCGTAAACTCGCCCTCACAGGTAAACGCGGGGTGTGCGCCGATACAGAACGGCATATCCTCCGAGCCGTTGTTCTTTACGCGCTGTGTTATTGTGATGCCGTCGGCGTTCAGCGTGTACTGTATTTCAAACTTAAAGTCAAACGGAAAAACGGACTTTGTGGTCTCGTTCGGCAAAAGCGAAAGAGTTACCGAGTTTTCGCTCTTGCTTTCCTTTGTCAGCAGGAAATCGCGCGCAAAGCCGTGCTTCGGGATACGATATTCCTCGCCGCCGATAAGCGTTTTCTTGTTTTTGAGAGTACCGATCATTGGAAACAGCAGGGGAGAGGTGTTTGCCCAGAACTTAGGGTCGGCGTTCCACATAAGCTCTCTTCCGTTTACAACGAGCGATTTCAGCTCCGCGCCCTTTTGGTTGATCTTTGCCGAGCAGCTTCCTGACTTAAGAACAATTTCCATATTTACCTCCTAATGTTATCAAAAATATTTCCAATTCAATTATACAACAATCTTCCGAAAAAATCAAGTGTGTTCATTTAAAATTTCGGTGTTTTGTCCGAATGTTTTTTTATCCACGCCCTGAGTATCAGAACAAGAAACACTATGATGGCTATAAAAATGACGAGCTTCAGAATAATTGTAAATATATCGTTTTCGCGTATTGCGAGCGCGTATATTTGTCCGTTTGCGTCGCGGAAGTACATAATGCCGCTGTCGGATACGGCGGTCTTTCCGTTTGTGAAATCGAAGATCTTTACGATCTCGGAAAGCGTAAGCTCGTCGTTATTGTCAAGCACGGAATATAAATACCATTTTCCCTCCGATACAACGGGAGCCACTACATATGCGCGAAATCCGCTTCCCGTACTTATTATCGGCTCACAGCCGTTTTTAAGCTCGGGATATGCCTTTATTACATCCATATTCAGTGCGTCGACAGCGTAAAAGCCGTTTGTTGATGAAACAAAAAGCTTGTTTTCGCTTTCCGCGGGCGCGCTTAGCTCTCCGCCTATCTTAAGCGACATCAGAGAATCCTTTTCGGCGCTTCCGTCAGCCTCAAGCCGTACTTTATAAAGCGTTCCGCCCTCCGCCGTCATAAATACCGCGTATTTTCCCGCGTAAACGTTAGTTATAATGCCGCCGATCTCGTTTTCCTTAAAATCGTTCTCGGCTTTTGAATGGCATACAAGCTTTTCTCCCGAGCCGAAGATCACATACTCTCCGAACAGTCCCGCCGATGTGACGGGGCTTTCGCATTTGTATTCCCAGACCGTTTCGAGATCATGACTTGCGTCGGCGCAGATAAATGAATACCCGTCATCATTTTTCACGCCGAAATATATCAGATCATCTGCTGCCGATATATCGGTCGTAATCTCGCCGACCTGTTTTGAGAATTTTACGTTAATATCTTCGAGGTCAACGGCAAAAATCATAGTCCTCGCGGGCTGAAATAAAACATCGTTTATGATAGCGCCGCTAAAGTCTTCGGAGACCTTTTCTGAAAGCTCGGCAGATACAACGGTCTTGCCTGTTTTCTCATCAATTTTATGAATTTTATTTCCCGTCGGAGAGATCAGAAATTCCTTATATGCCAGCGGAACGCCCGCGGTTTGAGCTTCGCCTGTGCTGAATCTGATCTCAACATAGCTTTTGTCGTATGGGGTCCTTGCGGGGGAGACCCGATCTTCTCCCTTAAAGCCCGCGCTTTGTGCAAAAACGCTTGTGCCAAGCAGCGCCGCGTACAATGCGGCAATAATTAAACTAACAAACTTTTTCAAATCTTAACAGCCTCTCCGTTTGAAAAGGAATAAAGGTATATCTCCTTTACGGGCTTTCCGAAAAGCATCGGAACAACAGCCGCGTAAATCTTTACCTGAAGCGAATAGTTGTCCTTTTCCTTTATTAAATTTTCTTTAGTGTCGGATTTGTAATCCACTATTACGATTCCGTCGCTTTCTTCAAAAAACATATCTATCTGCCCTTGAATGGCGGTGTTTTCGCCGATATCGGAAATTCCTATATCATGACCCGAAAGCTCCGCGTAAAAAGAACGTTCGCGCTCGATCCTTTGGCTTTTGAGCATTCTTTGTCCGAGAGTTCCCGAAAAGAACTCCGCTATTCTTTCGCATTTAACAAGCCGCTTTTCCTCGTCGGTTATTTTTCCCAAAGCGCAAAGCTCTTTTACAGCCTCAGAAACCGCCGAATTTAGATCCTCGGCAGTCTGTATGTCCTTGAGCGAAATATGCTCCATTGTGTGATGATAAGCGTTTCCGATATCAGTGCCTTTTAAACTTGATTTGCTCAAAAATGACGGCTTTGTCAGAACAAACGGCATTACATCGTTTCTGTGCGCGATCTCCGTTACGGAATATTTCGCGCGCATGACCGTTTCAGCTTCATTCCGATATTTTTTCTCAACAAGCTCCTTGATCGTTTTCTCGGTGATCTCATCTGCGCGTTCAGCCTGTTCGACATCCGCTTGATCGTATTCATTGACACAAGCGCTGTTTTCGCTGTGTTTATCCGCAGCCGAGAGCATATCCGAGCTGTCGGTTATCGTTTTTGTCTCATAGTTGTTTTGCGTGAGCTTGCGCCATATCCATTTGAACGGGATTGTTTCTTCATAAAATTCGGAGATAAAAGACGGTTCCTTTTTTTCCTTTGATAATTTTCCGACCATAATAAGCTTTTCTTGGGCGCGAGTCATCGCGACATATAAAAGCCTCATCTCCTCGCCTATCGGTTTTTGCCTGTTTGCGAGGGTAATGGCTTGGTGGGCGAAGGTGCTTGCCTGATACCGAGCTTTACGGTCAACAAATCTGATCGAAAAGAAATAATCGTGGTTTATCAGAAAATTTCCCGAATAGTCGTTTTTGTTATAAGGCGTCTGAAGCTCCGCAAGAATGCATACGGGTATCTCAAGCCCCTTGCTCGCGTGAAAGGTCATTATCCTCACAGAGTTTGCCGCGTCTTCGGGAACAGACGCTTCTTCTATAGCGCCGCGCTTGTTTTCCTCTATCTGCCTTATAAACCGCAGAAAATCACAAAGCGTTCCGCCATCGCGTAAAACAAAATCCTCCGCTATCTTCTCAAAGCGGCGAAGATTCGCGACACGTTTTCGGCTTTCGTCAAGCGCGCATACGACCGAGTAAATGTCCGTATCCGCACAGACCTTTCGTATCAAGTCCACAATGGAGCTGTTGTTCATAAACCTGCGGAAGCTTGTGATGTTGTTGTATGCCGCAAGCGCTTTGGAGCTGAGCGTTCTTTTGATCCCTTTCTCCAAAAGAGCTTTTTCACACTCCTCGGCTTTTTTCTTTGCTTCGGAAAGTCCGTAATCTCCGCGTTTTCCGTATTCCGTCGCGCAGAATTTCAGACATTCATAAAGCGCGTAGTTTTTAAAGCAGGACGAAATGACAGAGGCTTCGTTTTCGTCGGACATTTCGTCCGGAAATCCTAAAATACCGAGTCTCAGCCGCGCGATCTCATCGGCGGTAAATCTGTACAGCGGCGACATGAGGATATGCAGAAGCTCACTGTCTCTGAGCGGATTGTCGATTACCTTAAGGTATTTTATAAGCATCGCCGCCTCTTCGGAATCGAGTATGTTTTTTCCGTGAGGAGCAGCCGACGAGATACCGTATTTCATCAGCGCGCTTCTGTAATTGCTTATTTTCCCCTTATTTCTGAGAAGTATGGCGAAGTCGGAATAATTAGGTCTGCAAAGCTTTTTGTTTTTGGTTATCATAAAGCTTTCATCATGCATCAGCTCGTAAATTCTCTTTGCCACAAATTCCTCTTGGCTTATCTCTCTGCTTAGCGAGTAGATCTCGGAGGCGTATACAGAGTTGTCTTCGGCGTCGGGATACTCCGCGCCGTATACAAGCCTTGTGTCCTTGTTATACTCTACGCCGCCGTATTTTTCGGTCATAAGTCCGAAAAAGGCGTCGTTTACCGTGTCGATAACGGGCTGTCTGCTGCGGAAATTTTTGGTAAGCGGAAGCTCGTTGAAATCTTGCTCGCCTTTGCAAAGCTTTGCCATTATCTCGGGATTTCCGCCGCGAAACGCGTATATCGACTGTTTGATATCGCCGACATAAAACTGCCGTTCTTTTCCGATAAGTCTGAATATCTCAGCCTGAACGTCGTTGCAGTCCTGAAACTCATCGACAATAACACACGAAAAGCGCGATGAAAGAAGCTCGCAAAAATCCTCGTCATTTCTCAGCTTTTCCAAAAGCAAAAGCTCACAGTCCGAAAAGTCAACATACCCCTGAGCGCGCTTGATCTCGCTGAAATAACCGCGGTATATCCTGATTAGCTTTACAAACGCGGAGATGACCGCTCGGTTGTGTTCGAGATTATGCTCCTCCTCAGATCTTGAGACATTGATGTCCGAAATGTCGTCTATAATGCTCTGAATGCTGTTTTTGCCGTTTACAAAAGCTTTTTTTAAGGGATTGTTCCTATCGGTCTGGTCAAATTTGGGAATTGAGAACTGCTGTGCAAAAAGAGTAAGCTTTTCGAGAGCGCCGAGCGAGGGACTGTCCGCAAATTCCTTTAAGGAAGCCGAAAGCATTGAAAGCCGGGATAAAAACTCCGACATTTGGTTCATTACACTAAGCTTTTTTTCTTTATCTTCCTTAGCCTTTTTGGTTTCCTTGTCGGGAAGACCGTTGTATTCTTGGCGGTATTCATTGAAGACCCGATCCAGCAGATCTTCATAATACAGCGCCTTCTCATATCGCTCGCCGATATATTCGGCGAACACGGGCATATATGTTTTTTCAAGAGCGTCGATGCTGTCATAGCTTTTTATGGAGTCATTGAGCCATTTCTCGCTGTCAGAATAGGAGCTTAGCGTATTTGCCGCGGAAATTACCTGTTCAAAAAGAGCGTCGTCGTTTTCAAAATTAAACGAATAGAACAGCAGATTTCTTTCCTCGCTGTCGAAAATATTGTCCGCGTAGAAATCCTGTTTCGTCAGGTTTATCGCTGTCCACTGAAGCGACGCGGCTTTTGTTTCATCCGCAATGGTTATGTTTACGGGAAGGTCAAATTTTTCGATGTTGTCTTTTATTATCCCGAGACAAAACGAGTTTATCGTTGAGATAGAAGCGTTTCTGAGCCTTACAGACTGCTCGATGAGATAATCGCGCTGCCTGATGTTTTCGGGCTTATTATCAAGAGCCTCAATACGCTCCGATAAGGCTGAGCTGAGCTTTTCGCGAAGGTGCTGGGTGGCGTTTACGGTAAAGGTTATAATTACCAGAGAGTCCGCGCGGACAGGGTTTTCACAGTCCGAAATAAGCCTCAGCACACGTTCTACAAGCATTGTAGTCTTGCCCGTACCTGCCGCCGCCGACACTATGGTCGGCGAGTTTATTTTAGCCGCGATCGCGTTTTCCTGCTCAGGCGTAGGCGGTTTTTTCTCTGCTGTGTTTTCGCTCATTGTTTTCTCCTTTTTTATACTTATATACAAAACGCACGTATTTGTAAAATTGCCGCAAATAAGCTATATCTGCGGATTTCCGCATATCGCGCCGAAATCGCAGTATTTACAGGGGTTCTGTTCTTTTTTAACGGTTTTTACGGCGCTTTCGGAATCGGCGGAATCGTCTATAGTCATGGTCTTTTCCTCGTAAATAAGCGGCATCGCGCTTACATCTCCGCCGTAGATTTTTTCGAGCTTTGCTGTGATAGTTCCGACACATTCCTCTGCAAGAGCCTTAAATTCTTCGGGAGTCGCGGAGTTTTCGCCGTTAAGCTCAAACGAGCCGTTTATTTTTTCGATCAGCTCCCGTTTTTTATCCTCGTCAACATCCGTTATATTTTCCGCGATTTTTTCGGTAATGTTTTTTAAATTGTTTTTCACAAATTCATCGTTTACGTAAAGCCCGTTCGGGTGGTGGTTCATTTCGAGCAGATAAAACGCCTCGAGCTTAGTTTGCGCCGCGCCCGCGTTTTTTGAGGGAATATAGCTTATTTCTCCCGGAAGAACATCGATAGCTGTGCTGTTTGAATTTGCGTCGCAAAGCGCCGTCAGATACAAAAGCATCTGAATGTTCGCGCCGTTTTTGGCGTTTTCCTTGTCGAAGGATCTTGCGCTTGATTTATAGTCAATGACTCTGAGATAAAGCCTGGGCTTGTTGTCTTTTTCCGCGTACATAACGTCGAGCCTGTCTAAATATCCTCCGACAAGAACCTCCGTTCCATCCTCAAGCTTTAATGAAAGTGGTTTTGATAAAAGCTCAAAGCTGTTTGCCTTTTCGGTATTGCCCTCAGCCTGTGATGTTTTTTCTTCATTAGGCAGATTTCCGTTGAACTCATCGGTATCAAACAAAATTTCATTTGTGGTTTCATTCGAGATATTCAGCTCGAAAAGCTGCGGACGATATGATCTTACCGAAAGCTCCGTCTGCATTGTAATAAGCAGATCCGCCGCGGAAGAAGCGATATTCTTAAACAGAAAAACAGTGCGCTTGTCGTCCTCAAAATCTCCGTTTGTATTTGTTTTCAAAAATTCGGTAAGGTATTGATTCGCGAGGCTCAAAAAATCCTCGCGTTCGAGCCTGAAGAACTCGTTCATTTTATCCTTATACCTCTCAAAAACCTTCTGCATTACATAGTGCATGGCGCTTCCGCGGTTTGAGCTGTTGAATTCGCGCTTTGTTATCTCGCGAATACCAAGCTCTCCCGTACAGAAGTATGAAAACGGACACTTGACGAGCTTTTCTACCTGAGTAGCACCCATCGAAAGACGGCTGTTCTGTTTTTCGTGCGAGAGCCTGAAAAGCTGTTTAGCTGTATTTTCCGACAGCCTGTGAGCATAGCTGTTCCCGCCGCCGCGGCTGTCGTGTATTTCGTCGAGCTTTTGCACAAAGTCCGCGTGGCTGTTGTTTTCAAGATAATCGCGCATGGCGCGCGCCGACGGGGAAGCGTCGTTAAGCTTCATAGAATAGCGCTGTTTTACAGCCTTTACCGAACGGCAGTAAAACTCATCTCCGAGATTTTCAGCCCTTATTATTTCTATCTTCGGAAACACACGTCTGATATCGGAAAAAATAGTTGAACGCGAGATCTTGTTTCCCGAAGCGTCGTATTCGGGACAGCTTATGCTGAGAAGCTCTGTCGGGAGAGAGACCGCTCTGTATGCTCTGTAAAGCGACAGGCTGTATTGTTCTTTGAAATCCTTTAGCGATCGGGCGCGGATATCGTCCGAGTCCGTGTTTTTTCGTACCAGGCTTGTGAAAAGCTCCGCCTCGTAGTCGGAAAAAATACCCATTCCATTCGACGCTGCGGGCAGTCTTTCATAAGACGCGCCGACGATAAATACAGCCTTTACCGAACCGACGCGGGTCCTATCAATATCCCCAACGAGAACACAGTCTCGGTATTGAGGCGGTTTTGCGAGAGTTGTGTTCGCGCAGATCTCCGTAAAGAGCCTGTAATATTCGTCGAGCGAAATATTTTCGCCCGAAAGCTCGCCTTCGAGAACCTCGAATATCCCAACCAGCGAGTTCCAGATCTGCTGGTTTACACGAAGCGCCTCGCCGTCGGAAATATCTCCGCCTTTGTCACCGAAACAGCGCGCGCGAAGCGCTCTTTCGATTCCGACCTTGTTTTCGGCGAAATCGTACAGCGCTCTTGTGATCTGTGCGCCGTCCTTATTCTTTATTTCTTCCCTAAGCTGTATTATCGGAACGGCTACAGCCTTTCTGATTTTTTCCGCTTCAAGCTGATTGAAATTATTTTCATCAGCAAACTTAAACTCTTTTTTTATGTGCTTTGCGGATAAATTCCATTCAAAAATGTAGTTTTCAAAAACGTCTATATCCTTGCTTGATATCGCGGTAATGTCTGTTTCATCGGCATTTGGCTTACTGTAAAAGCCTGTTTTAAGGCAGCTTAAAACGTTGTCCGCCGTAAAATTTCTGAGCGTATTCAAAAGCGAAATAAAGAAGTTCACGAGCGGCTGATACAGTATAGGATCGGGAATATCGAGGAAGAACGGGATCTCATACTTTTCAAACGCGTCGCGCATATATTTTCCGTATTCCGCGTCCGCGCACAACACCGCTGTCTCCCGATACAACATTCCCTTATCGAGACAAAGCTGCTTTAT
This sequence comes from Oscillospiraceae bacterium, assembly GCA_022508945.1. Classification (GTDB taxonomy): domain Bacteria; phylum Bacillota; class Clostridia; order Oscillospirales; family Ruminococcaceae; genus CAG-115. The sequence continues at coordinate 5,647 of JAFLUE010000043.1, read as the reverse complement.
TTTCGCAGCGGTATAGTCCGCCTCTCCATAAGCATCGCGCGCACTCACAAGCTCACAGGCGCCGAACGGGTCTGCGTCGCTTACGGTGTTTTCAAAAATCTTTTCGGAAAGCTCTCCGAGCGGACCGCAAAGCCTTTTTGAAAGCTCTTGGCTTTCAATTTCCGCGCTTATGTTTTCATTTTCGGCATACCCGCGGATCCTGTCTCGCTGTGCAAGTATCCTTCCGAAAATGTTTTCGCGGGGAGCATCCTTTGTGTCCGCAACAAACGCGAACACAACATTTTTTGCCTTCGCTGTCATCCTTCGGATAAATTCCATCTGGCTTCCCGTAAAATCGTTGAAGCAGTCAACAAATACCCACGTGTTTTCAAAGAATACATTGTCCGACCGTGAAATAAGCTCCGCAGCCTTTTTTGTATAGTCAAGACTGTCGGCATATTTTGAAAGCATATTTTCATAGCTCTCATATATTTTTCCGACGTCATAAAGCTTTTTTACAAGCGAATTAATGCCGTTTTTTTCATCGCCCGCGGCAAACAGCCCGCTTTCCTCGCCGAGGTCGTCCGCCGCTATGCCCGCTGTTTTAAGCGCGTTTACGGTATCTATCATTCTTTCGCAGAAGCCTGTTTTATCCGCCGCGCCCCTGAGGGCGGAAAGCGTGTTTTTCTGCTCGCGTACTGCCTTGTTCATAACAACGCTTTTAACGATATCATCAGCCGCGGGCATATTTTCCCCCGCGCTCAATAAAATTTCACGCGAAAGCGAAGAAAACGTCGTGACGCTTATTCTCGAAAGCTTGGTAAGAAGTCCTTTTTTGCTGAGGTCCGAGTAGATCGTTTTTTCCGTCTCAAACTCAAATTGGTCGGGAACGATAAGAATGCTTCTGTCGCTGCCGTCGGAAAGCGAATCACACAGCATTTCGCGCATTTTGCCGGATACGTCGAAAACCGCGCTCCCCTCAATAAACTTTATCATAAGCCCTCCAATTTATACAGATATTCGCGGCTTCTTTTGCCGATTTGTTTTATTACTCCCGCTTCTCTCAAAACCTCAAGCCTCAGCGAGCTTTTCGCGTCTCCCGCGGCGATCAAAAATTCCTTTTTGGTAAAGCCGTCCGACATCTCGGATTTTTCATAAAGCGCCTTCGGAACAAGCTTCCCGTAATCCGCCTTACAGCCTAAAATAATTTCGCCGATGATCTTTACGGGGACCTTTTCGATAACGCATTTCTTTCTTGCGGACTTGCTTCTTAGATCCGGGAGCTTATCGCCGGTAAAGCAGACCCGCTTTTCAATTTTCAGCTTCACTATTATTACCGTAAGATTTTCGTCCCTCAAAAACCGCCTTATCGAGTAGATCTCCTCAAACGCCGAAAGAAGGCTGTCGGAGCTTCTTTCGGGAGCTTCATGCATTATTTCGCCGCTTTCCGAGTTTATGAAAAGCGTTTTCATTCCGCATATAAGCGGATAAACAACATTTACCCTCGCGAACGGCAGAAACTCGGAAAGCTTTTCGTTCAGCCTATAGAGCTGTTTCGACTGTATCTCAAATATCCCGTTTTCGGAAACCGCGTCCGCGAAATAGTTTCCGATTTTTATTTCCTGCTCGTCAGAAAACGGCGCGTAATAATTTTTCAGCGCCGAGTGGATAAGCTTTTCGTTTTGTGTTCCGACTGAACCGTGTGCGCCTTTGATACGGCTGAATGCCGCTGAAACGGCTTGTTCAAAGCGCTTGTCCTTTTCGGAGATATCGCTTTCGCGCCGTTCAATAAACCTTGCGACGCCGTCGCTGTCATTGCTATCAATAACAATATCCGCCGCTGTCTTAAGCTCGCCGCAGGCATTTTCCACCGCGACTCCCGCGTCCGCATTTTTCAGCATAGCCATGTCATTGAAATTGTCCCCGAAGCAGATAAGTTCTTTTGCTTTAAGCAGTTTTTTAAGCTGTAAAACAGCCTTTTCCTTTCCCGCGTTTTTGCTGTATATCTCATACCAGACCATATCATCGTAGTTGTCCGCCTGAACATTGTGAGAAAAGCCGTTTTCCTCACAGAAAACCGCGTCGCATTTTTCCGTATCGGCGACATTGAATAAGGTCAGATAAAACACTTTCCCCTCAAAAAGCTCCTTATAGTCGGAAACCGCGCGAAGCCGCTTGTCCGAGGCTCTTGAATCAACATAAGCCTTAACCTCGCCAAGCCTGCTTTCAAGATACGAAACGCGCTCTTTTCCGTCAATATACGAGTAGACGATAGGCGCAAGCTTGTTTTCGCGAATGAATTTTTCGGCAGCTTTAAGCGCCTTTTTTGTAAAAATGTTTTCGATCAAATGCTCGCCGTTTTTCGGGTCAATCACAAAAACCCCGTTGAATGTAACAGCGGGGAGGTTGAGCTTAAGTGAATTTACAAGCGGACTTGCGCTCGCAAAGGAACGCGCCGTGGCGTAGGTGAAGCAAACGCCGTTTTCTATCAGCCTGTTCAGTGTGTTTTTGGAGTATTCGGACAAGGTCTTGTCGCTTTTGAGCAGTGTCCCGTCCAAGTCCGTAACGTAAAGTGTCATCATGCGTTTATCAATAATCAATAGTCCTTACAGCCTTCAACCACAAATCTGTGCGAGAGCATATATTCGCGAAGCCTGTCGGCGCTCGGCATATAAAGACCCTCGTGCTGTATCGCCATACAGCCGCACGCGTTCGCCCTGACGACCGCTTCTCCGAGCGGAAGCTCCTCGATTATGCCGCTTATAAGCCCTGCCGCGAACGCGTCTCCCGCTCCCGTCGTATCAACGACCCTGTCCGCGCGGAAGGTCGGCGCGCTTCCGCATTCTACGCGGCTTTTGTAATACGCGCCCTGTTTATCCAGCGTAATTACGACCTTATTCGCGCCGAGCGAAAGATAATGCTCCGCTGTTTTCTTTGCGTCCGAAAGTCCGCAAAGCTCCTCTGCGTCCTCGATCGACGTAAGGAAGACGCTTGCGTTTTTGGCGGTTTCGTTTATGCTGTCCGAAAATACCCGACAATTGCTCGTAGCCAGTATTACGGGTATCTGAAGGCTCTTGTACTTTTTACACAGATCCCTTATAAGGTCAAAGCCAAACTCGTCCGCGACAAAATCTCCCGTAACAAAAGCCGCGCTAATGCCGCTGTCATTAAGCAAATATTTTCCTTCATCGGTAAACAGCATTTCGTCGTCGATACCGTTTTCCGTGAAAAAACCGCGCAGACTTTCGCTGTCCTCAGGCTTTACCTTCGCGAAAACAGCCGCGCTCAACCCGAGCTTGACCAGCCCCGCCGCAACATACGCCGCAGAGCCTGATATCCTTTCCCTGTCAATTGTTCCAAACAGTAATATTTTTCGCATAAAAACCACCCGCATTATTTAAAAATTCCGAATGTTTCCGTCCTCATATGCAAATCCCACATAGCCGCTGTTTTGGAGCCTGTCCAAAAACGCCTTCATTTTCTTCGGCTTTTTGAACAATGCCGTATCGTATTCTTCCCGAAGCTCCTCTGCCTTTTTGTATGCTTCGGAAAAGCTGTTTTCGTATAAAACGGCGATCTTCTTTCTTACTCCCGCGGACTTCTTCATATCACAAAGTATGCTGAAAATGCGCTCAAAGCCTATCGAAAATCCGCAGGCGGGAATATCCTCGCCTATAAACTTCCCGATGAGCTTGTCATAACGCCCGCCGCCCGCGATTGAACTTCCGAACTTTTCGCTTCTTACTTCAAAGACCGTTCCCGTATAATATCCCTGACCGCGCACAAGCGACGCGTCAAAAACAATTTTATACTTCCCGTTTGCAATAGCCTCGCTTTGTTCGATTATTTCAGCAAGCCGCGAGATCGCGTCTTCTCCTACAATTTCGCGCATCTTTTCGATATCAAGCGGAAGCTTTCCCAATATCCCTTCAAACTTATCGACAGCCCCATTGTCGAAGCCTTTTTCTCTAAGCTCAGCGACAACCCCCTCCGCGCCGATCTTGTCGAGCTTGTCAAAGCTTACGCAAACCGAGGCAAGAACTTCCTCGCCAAAGCCGCAGCTTCTGAGCATTGCGTTCAGGACCTGCCTGTCGTTTACACGAACGGTAAAATCTCCGATCTCAAGCGCCTCAAGCGCCTTTGCCGTAACCGCGATAAGCTCTATCTCACACTCCGGCTCGGGGTCGCCTATCACGTCAATATCGCACTGCATGAATTCGCGAAGCCTGCCCTTTTGCGGATTCTCCGCGCGGTATACCTTGTCCGTCTGAACCGCCTTAAAAGGAAGAGTGAGGTTCTGTCTGTTTGCCGCGAAATATCTCGTAAGCGGAAGCGTCAGGTCATACCTCAGCCCTAAATCACAAAGCTCTCCGCCGTTTTCGAGAGCTTTTGTGAGCTTATCTCCCCGCTTCATGATCTTGAAAATAAGGTTCAGATTGTCGCCGCCGTCGCTTTTGTCGAGGTTTTCCGCGTCCTCAACAGCAGGGGTCATTACTCTCGAAAACCCGTTTTTTCTGTATACCTCAAAGATTTTGTTCTGCATTTCCTCGCGAAGCTCCGCCTCTTCGGGCAGATAATCGCGCATTCCCTTAACGCATTTTACTTTCATAAAAAACTCCTTCTTTAAACACAAAATTATATTTTAATTTGATAAATTGAAAATCACACACAACAGGTATGGTTACATTATTAAATTATAAGTAAATTATACCATTTTACGTCATTTTTGTCAACAATTTTCCGCGCTGTAAAAAATTTTTTAAATCTGTCAAAAAAATTTGAAAATCATAAAAAATGCTCGAAAAAATTGTTTATATTACTAATTGTAATAAAATTGTACAAACTTTCACAAATAGGTGGATAATTGATAAATTAGTCTTGACAAGCAGAAAAATTTCTGTATAATGATTATAAGGAGATATGCTGTTTTAAATGCATACAAATCATAGAGAGGGGTGACTAAATATGAAAGTGTCGAATAATAATTTTATTTCCCACAACGGCAATAAATTCGTTGAAAGCTTAAATGAGGTGAGCTATTTGTACGGAGAGCTTGTATGCCGCGATATGGATAAAATCGGAATGCGTTATTCATATCGCCACATACTTAAACCGCTTATGGAAAATAAAACGCTTACACAGCTTGAGCTTGTAAACCTTACAGGACAGAAAGCTCCGACTGTAAGCATTACCCTTCGTAATATGGAGAACGACGGCATTGTCCGCCGCGAGAAAAACAGTACAGACCGCCGTGAGACCCACGTTTGTATTACCGATAAGGGGAAAAAAATGTACAAAAAGGTATTGAATTCGCTTGAAAAAGCCGATAAGACAATACTAAGCGGCATTTCAGAAGGCGAGTTGGAGGCCTTGGCAGGTGTGCTTGAAAAAATGAAAGCAAACCTTGAGGGTGCTGTAAAATAATTATTTGTTATAATTGCTAAAAGGTCGGCTGTAATTTTTACAGCCGATTTTCCTTTGTTATAATAAAGTATGTTTTCCATAAAATGTTAATAAAAAAGGGGACCCAAGGTTCTCTCCGGTCTGTAAATTAACCTAAAAAAACGCAATAGTCAAGTACGAAATTTCAAAAATAATCGACGCGTATGAGCGTAGCTCATACGCGTCGATTTGATAGCGCAGTGCGCCAAAGGCGCACTGCGCGGTT
>JAFLUE010000042.1 GCA_022508945.1 Oscillospiraceae bacterium | reverse complement strand
GATAGCGCAGCTTTGCTGCGCGGTTTTGAAATTTCTATTTAAATAAATCCGCCCGAAACAACGTAGCATTAACTCAAAAATTCCTCCCGAACCACGCGATAAACAATCGCGAAATTTCAAAACCCGCTCGAAACCACATAATTTTTGTGAGCGAAATTATTAATTTAAATCCACATAACAGCCGTCCTTATTATTCAGCCCAATTCCCGCTTCCTGTAAAAAGCTATTGACAAAAGCCATGAGATGATATACACCGCCATTCCGATCAGGCAGAAAAACACCAAAAATACTGTAGGTTCCATTTCAGCCTGAAAGTCTGTCTGCGGAAATTCTCTCATTCCAAAAGCGAAATAGCTAATGACAGCCAGAACCCCTACCGATAAATAAAACGCCATGATTCCCTTTTCAATGCCAAATTTGAAAGCAAACGGAAGACTTATTGACGAAAAAGTGATTGCCGTAACAATCAGCATAATTATCTCGAAAAAATATTCAAGATCCAAACCGCCGTTTATGCTCATTTTTATTCCGTGAGCAGTTATAGTAAAAATCATTGTTGCAATTTGTACAAAAAGCCCAATAAGATATTTTGAAGATACGATCTGTGCCTTTGTATAAGGAAGCGACCCGCTGTATTGCGTCCAGCGGCTTTTTTCGTCAAAGTTCAGCAGATTTATCGGTATTATGCCGCAGAGAATAAAGGGATAAAATAAGAAAAACGTATTATCACTGTTCGCAAGCGACACTGCAATAAAAATGACGGAAATGATAAAAGACAGTTTGCAATGTTTCATCATCATATAATAATCCTTTAAAAGAAGTCCCTTCATTTTGCCTCGCCTCCTTTTACAGTAAACAAAAACAGCTCCTCAATGCTTATCGGGCTTACATTCATGCCCTTAGGCACATATTCCCTCAGCACCATCGCTTCCGAGCCGTATGGTGTTTCTTTTTTGTATCGTACAGCCTCGGGACTAAGCTCGCTTAATTGTCGGGAAGTACAGTGGACAATGCCGTATTTTGAAAGAAGGATATCCTTTTCCTCGCAAAGAAGCAGCTTTCCCTTGTGCAGAAACGCCACATAATCGCACAGCTTTTCAAGATCGCTCACAATATGCGACGACATCAGTATCGAATGGTTCTCCTCCCTCGTATAATCACTCAGCATCTCCACGACCTCGTCGCGCACTATCGGATCAAGTCCCGAGGTCGCTTCGTCGAGGATAAGCAGCTTTGCGTTGTGCGACATTGCAACAGCTATTCCCGTCTTCATCTTCATTCCGCGAGAGAAGTCCTTAAATGGCTTCTTTTCGGGAACGGACAGCTTTTTAAGCATACTGAAAAACTTCGTCTCATCCCATCTTTTAAACGTGTTTTTCATAATGTTCCCGACCTGCCTTATGTTCAGACATTCGGGTATCCCCACCTCGTCCAAAACAACTCCTACATCCTCCTTTGTGAGGCTTATATTTTCCGTGTTGTCCTTTCCGAGTACAGAAACCGAGCCGCTGTCTTTGTGAAGCATATTAAGGATAAGCTTTATCGCCGTGCTTTTTCCCGCGCCGTTTTCGCCGATAAGTCCCATGATACAGCCGCTCGGCAGAGTAAGGGAGATATCGTCGAGCTTAAAGCCTTTAAATGTTTTTGTTAGATTTCTGATCTCAAGTGCGTTCATTTTTCTTCCTCCATGCTGAAATTTATCATTTCAATAATTTCCTCTTTTGTTATATTTCCGTATACCGCGAGCGGAATTATCTGTTCTATAAGACCTTCGATCTTTTTCAGATTTTCCTCTCTTATAAGCTCCGAGTTTTTCGCAGCAACATAACAGCCCTTTCCTTGTACGGTATAGATAAATCCCTCTTTTTCAAGCTCGTCATAGGCGTGTTTTGTGGTAAGAAAGCTTATTCGCAGATCCTTCGCAAGCCCGCGTATGGACGGAAGCAGCTCGTTTTCGGACAGCTCTCCGCTTATTATCTGGCTTTTGATCTGGGAGTATATCTGGTTATATATAGAATCTCCGCTCTTGTTGTCGATAAGTATATTCATACGCTCACTCCTGTTAAAAGTGTTATAACTGTATTATACATAACTATAACAGTTTTGTCAATAGGTTTCCAAAAAATTTATGAAAAATATCCGCAAAAACAAGATCTCCCGTTCGTTTCCGAACGGGAGAAGCTTTATTGGATACGGTGAAGTTCAAAAGCTCACGATTTTACCTCAAATTTATTTTCGGCGGAATCATGAGGCTGGCGGTAGTTGCCTATAACATTTACTCCCTGAACATACCAGTTCAGCGCGTATATCTCATTTTCGCTGAGAATATCTTTTTGCATATACCTTACCTTGCCGTTTGTGTCTTTAAGCTCGCCGCTGAAAATGTAGAGCTGTCCCGAAGCGACCAGCGGCGCGATATAATCTATGAGCTTCTGCGATTCGTCCTTTGCACAGGGGAGAGCCTCGGAAATGTTTATGATGCCGTTCGCCATGGTTCCCATATACGGAAGTCTGTCCCACTCGTCATACTGAAGCTCCTTGAATCGTTTCAGGAAAAAGCTGTCGCGCTTTGAGTAGAAATACATTATCATTCTGGAATAATCTTCCTCGGAAAGAGAATAATCCAGCCCACCTATGAACTTAACGCCCCTTTTCTCACAATAATCCGCGCTGTGCTTGCTTTCCGTATAGCACATAATAACATCACAGCCGCGTTCGATAAGCGCGTCGATAGCCTGCTCGATCTCGTTGTCCTTTGTGGCTCCGGCAACATACATCTCGGCGTTTTTAAACACCCTCTGCATACCGAGCGTCGCGGCATTTACGACAGGATAGATCCCGTGCATATCGTCGTCCGCGACAATGCCGATCTTTTCGGTGACAGAGTTATACGCCGCCAGAACGCCGCCTATGTACGCGCCCTGATAATATGTCTCAACATATGAAGTCACGTTTGCCGTACCCATGCTGATAGCTCCGTAGTTTATGAAATCGATGTTCATATACCTGCCCGCGATAGAGGAGAGCGAGTTTGTATATACCGAGCTGCACGATACAATTACCTCGCAGCCATACGAATACAGCGCCTTTACCGCGCTTTCAAAATCCGCCACAGCCACATGGTCGATATAATAGGTATCGATCTTTCCGCTGCAGTATTTCGCGGCGCTTTTCCTCTGCTCGTTTATCTGACCGGTAAATCCGCCCTCATCCGCGCCGCCGTGAAAAATATATCCGACCTTTATTATTTTTACTTCCTCTTCTTCGTTTGAGGAGCTTCCGCTGCTTAGGTCTTCGTCGCCGTCACAGCCCGAAAAACCAATCGCAAGACAGCAGCATAAAATTATCGCTATAAATTTCAGCCATTTTGAAGTCATATCTATATAACCTCCCTGTAATAAATGAAGAAAAAATTACTTTTTGTATCAAAAAAGCACAGATTATACTCCTTTTTTTCAATTATAACATATTTTTTAAAAAAAAACACTACTTTTTTTGAAATATTTATCAGTTTATATTTATTTTTTCAAAAAAATATGTTATAATGAAGTGAACGTTAAAAAATATCTGTTTTTTAAGAAAGGAAAATTGAATGAGGTTAAAGAAAATAATGGCTGCCGTTTTAGCGGCATTCTGCGCCGCGGCCTTTGCGGGCTGTTCGGTAAAGTTTGGGACAAATCCGCAGGTGAGTCCCGAAACGGTCGTCGCAAAGCCGACGAGGATGAGCTTTACGGGCGAGCTTGAGATAACGTTTAAGGAATTCAACAGCGAATATCTTTTTTATCTGAACTCCTACGGCATTACGGAGGATCCTTCAAACGCCGATATGTGCAGGGAGCTTCGCGATACGATAATAAACAACATTATCTACGACAAGGTACTGCTCCTTAAAGCAAAGGAATACGGCTGTGACGAACTTACGGAAAAGGAAAAGGAGGAGGTACAGTCGGATTTTGAGGAAGATATACAGCTCCAGATAAAAGACCTGGGTGAATCGGCGGACTACAGCGACCTTCCCGAGGGAACGGAAATAACAGACGAAATGAAGCTTGAACGCGGCAAGCTGGAATTTGAAAAAATACTTGAAAGCTGTGATCTGACGCGCGAGGATATTTACAACTGGATAAAAAACTATAAGATATCCCAAAAAATGCTTAAAAAGATCAAGGATGACCTTGACCCGCAGGAAGCCGAGGATATCCTGAACGAATACATCGAGCAGATAAAGGGTATTTATGAGGCCGACCCCGCTTTATATGAACAGGGCGATTATTATACCTTCTGGGCGCCCGAAGGCTCGCGCCGCATAAAGCACGTTCTGCTCGGCTTTGACGATGAAACGATCGCAAAGATCCGCGAATACCGCGAGGCTGAAAACGACGAGGCGGCGGACGCTTTGAGAGAGGAAAAGGCGGCTGAGCTTAAAGAAAAACAAGCCGCGGTCGAAAAAGCGCTCGACGACGGAACAGACTGGAACGACATTTTGCTTAAATACAGCGCTGACGCTACGGGAAGCTCGCTTTATCCCGACGGATATCTTGTTGTTCCGAACGGACAGTCGTATGTGAAGGAATTCCAGGAGGCGGCGTTTGTTCCCGAAAAGATCGGAGACCGAACGACCTGTGTATCCGACTATGGTCTGCATATAATGATATACGCGGGCAGCGGCGAGGTCAGCGAGGAAGAACGCGGCAATATCATTGATTATCTGAACAGCAATCTTGCACAAAATGAATTTGCCGCGAAAATGGCAAAATGGGTCGATGAATACGCTTTTGAGATCGACAAGGACGCGTTAAGGCTGAACGAAGACAGCGACAGTGAGAGCTTAAGCTAATCAGGGAAAATAATTTTGACGGAGTTGAATTATGAACACACCGATTTGTAATTTTCTGGAAAGATACAACAACGAGGAGCGGCTCAGACTGCATACCCCGGGACATAACGGCGAGATCCCGAACGACATAACCGAGATTTACGGCGCGGACAGCCTTTATCATTCGGATAAGACAGGCGGGATAATCGGAACTAGCGAGGCGCTTGCGGCGGGAGTTTTCGGCGCGAAGAAGACGTGTTTTTCCTGCGGCGGCGGGACGCTGGCGATACAGACGGCGCTTGCGCTTTTAAAGGACCGAGGCTGTCAGACTATCGCCGCCTCGAGATATTCCCACCGCTCTCTGGTCTCGGCGGCGGCGCTTCTGAGAATGGACATAAAATGGCTTTATCCCGAGGAATTCATGAGCGCAGACGTTCCGTACAACGTAAACGGTCTTTGCGGAACGGACGCGGTTTTTGTAACAAACATCGACTACTTCGGAGGGACGTGGAAATTTGTCCGTCCCAATATTCCCGTCGTTGTGGATAATGCACACGGTGCGTATCTCAGATTTGTCGATAAGCGGAGATTCGGAACGGAATATCTCCATCCGCTCGAGCTTGGCTTTCCGCTTATGAGCATAGATTCAGCGCATAAAACGCTTCCCGTTATTACGGGCGGCGCGTATCTTCATTTCGCCCAGGGCGAGGATTTTACGAACGCAAAGGAGCATATGGCTATGTTCGGCTCGTCAAGTCCGTCGTATCTTGTCCTCGAAAGCCTCGATCGCTTCAACGAAACGATCGCCGAAAACATCCAGCTTATAAATAACGCCTGCGAAGCGGTCGCGGAGCTTAAGGAGCGGCTTACGAGAAACGGTATACCGCTTAAAAAGAGCGACCCGCTGAGAGTTGTCATAAACGCGCGAGAGTGCGGGCTGAGCGGCTTTGAATGCGCGGCGGTCCTGAGAACGAACGGCGTTGAATGTGAAATGGCGGACGAAAACTACGTTGTGCTTATGTTCTCCGCCACAACTACCGTTGAGGACTGTGAACGCGCCGAAATGGGCATAATGCTTGTTCCGACAAACATACCCCAGCCGCTTGTTCAGTTTGCACACATAAAGCCGGTAGCTGAGATGCCGATATATGAGGCAATGTTCAAGCCGCGAAAGGTCGTTCCGCTTGAAGCCGCGTCAGGTCAGATATGCGCGAACATCGACTGTCCCTGCCCTCCGGGAGTCCCGCTTGTCATGCCGGGAGAAATGTTTGACCACAACGTGATAAACGCGCTGAAAATGCACGGAGTAAAGACCGTGTCTGTTATTTCAAAAGGAATGCTCTGATTTTTGCGGCATTTTTCGCGTACATATTTCATAGTTTTCAGTGCCGAAAGTTTTAAATAAAAATATGTGTTTTTAAATAATTTTCGGGCAGTTTTCGAGTATAAAACAACGCGTTTTTATGCCTGATAAACGCAATAAAAATTACGTGTTTATTAGATAATTTTTCATGGTATTTTCGAGCATTTCACGCGTGTAAAAATCCGAATTTTCAGTGCCGAAAAAACGCAGTAAAAATAGCTGTTTTTTCAATGCTTTCCGACCCGATCCTGCAATGATCCGATCGGCAGCCGGCGCGCGCGAAAGCTTTTTCTGCCCGAGACAAGCGCTTTATAGTCGAACAGACCCTTTGAGCGCAGAAAAATGCTCTGCGAAAGCACGGAGCCGCGTTCGATCTCACGCGGAAAGCAGGCGCAGTATACTGCTGTTCCGCGCCGATATGACAGCCTCACACGGTGTTTTCCGAAGGAGCTTTCGGCGTTTTTCATCAGTATCATTCCGCACAGCGCGATATAACCGCCCGCGAAGACCGCACAGTATAAAACGGTTTTCAGCAGCTTCGCGGAGCTCAGCCTCGAAAAATAAAACAAAATAAGAAGCGCCGTCGAGATACCGAAAACACAAAGCGGCACAATACAGTGAGCCGCTGTCCCGCTCGGCGGGGTCTTCACAGGCGCGGCGCTTTCGGGCGTTATGCCGAAAAGCTTCACAAGAATGCGCTCGAAAAGCTTTTCGGACGCGGCGGGATAGACCATTGTTTTGCTATAGTAAACAGGCGAGCGCCCGAAGAGCATACATATCATCGTTCGGCGGGTGATGACGGCGGCGGTATTTTGTACAAGGGCGGTCTCATACAATGTAAAAACGCCGCTTTTTATATAAACGAATTTTCCGCGCCTTGACAGACGGAATCCCGAAAGTTTTATAAGCTTTGTCAAAAACGCGAATATCCACGAAAAAGCCGCGAAGACCGCCGCAAACGCCGCTATGGTCGGAACGGCGACGTGGATCATCAGGAGCGTTTCGGAGAGCTTTTCGGCTGTGGAAAAAAGCGCGGAAATTATCCTTTCAAAATAGCTGCTTCCGATGATCCTGCCGATACGCTGAAGAACGGCAGCGAAAAACGCTATCCCCGCGAGCGCGCGGGTGTCGATAAGAGCGCCGAACAATATCTCGCGAAAGCGCGGCTTTATGCCGAGGCTTGGCATTACGGGGAGAAACGGCGGCTGTTCGGTCTTGTTTAGGAAAAGCTCGAGCTTTCCTCTGTGGGTGAAGACGGTGACTTCCTTTGCGCGGAATATCCTCAGAAGCGGCGTTTGTCGTACGGTTATCTTAACGGCGGCGGTCAGCGGCAGTATCGCGGTTCTTTTTATGAACACGCCTTTTGTAAGCGTGATTTTTCCGTCAGAGTATTCGAGCTTCACGAAAAATCGGCGCAGGATATAATATAACAAAAATTTCATAAACAATCAAAAAAACAATAATTCATGGGGGATTTTTCTATGACAACGGGTTGTATTATCCTTGCGGGCGGAGCGGGGAAGAGAATGAAGACCGAAAAGCCGAAGGTGCTATGTGAGGTCCTGAAAAAGCCGATGCTTGCGTGGGTGTTGGATTGCGCGAGGGAGTTCGGGTTTGATAAGATAGGCGTTGTTTCGGGGTACAGGCGCGAAATGACCGAGGGCTTTCTGAACGCGAATTATGAGGACATTTCGGTCTTCTATCAGGACGAGCAGAAGGGCACGGGCGACGCCGTGTCGCGCGCAGAGGAGCTTATAAGAAGCGTTGACAGGGTATGTGTGCTTTGCGGCGACGCGCCGTTTATGGATGCTCGGACGCTGAAAAGCGCTTTTGAGCTTCATGAAAAGACAAACGCAGGAGTTACGGTCATTTCCGCGGAGCTTTATGAGCCGTTCGGCTACGGCAGGATAATCCGCGACAGCTCGGACAGGTTTTCCGCTATACGCGAGCAAAAGGATTGTTCCCCCGAAGAAGCAAAAATATGCGAGATAAACAGCGGCGCGTATTGGTTTGATTCAGAGGCGCTGCTTTCGGCGCTTCCGAAGATAACAAACAAAAACGCGAGCGGAGAATATTATCTTACGGACTGTGTTGAAATAATCGGAAACGCGCAGGCATATAAAAGCGAAAACCCCGCAATTACATTCGGCGCGAACACGCGCGCGGACTTATACAGACTGAACGAAAAAGCGCGAACGAGCGTGATCGAAAGGCTTATGGACGAGGGAGTTTCGTTTATCTCGACCGACGGCATCATTATAGGAAACGATGTTAAGATAGGTGCGGACACCCTGATCTTGCCGAATACGATAATTCTCGGAAAAACAGTTATCGGGAAAAACTGTGAGATCGGAGCGAATTCGCGTATCGAGGACTGTGTTATCGGGGACAATGTTTTTCTTGACAATGTAAAGGCAGTTTCGGCGACGGTCGAGGACAATGTAAAGATCGGACCGTTCGCCCAGCTCCGCCCGGGAACTGTGATAAGAAGGGGCGTTAAGATAGGCGATTTTGTCGAGATAAAGAACAGCGAGATCGGCGAGAACACTTCCGTAGCCCACCTTACCTATCTCGGAGACAGCGACGTCGGGCGCGGAGTAAACTTCGGCTGCGGCTGTGTTACGGCAAACTACGACGGGATAAACAAATACCGCACCGTGATAGGCGACGACGCGTTTATCGGCTGCAACACGAATCTTATCGCGCCCGTAAAGGTCGGGAACAACGCCACGACCGCCGCGGGGTCTACGATAACAAAGGATGTTCCCGAAAATTCATTGGCGGTCGAGCGCGGACAAATGCGCGTGATCGAAAATTGGGATAAGAATTTTAAAAGGAAAAAGAAATAAACAGGATCAAACTCCAAACTACGCAATATTTGAGGACGAATTTCAAAAAGCATAAATTTTTTCTTTGAAAGAATTTATGCGGTTCTCACTTGGCGGCTAAACGGAGCGAAGCGAAGTTTGTTGTCAAGTGATGAATTATGAAATTCAAATAAATTGGCGCATAACAACGTTTTATTAAGAGACGAATTTCAAAAAGCATAAATTTTTTCTTTGAAAAAATTTATGCGGTTCTCACTTGGCGGCTAAACGGAGCGCAGCGAAGTGTGCCGTCAAGTGATGAATTTTGAAATTCAAATTTAAATAAGAGGTAAAAAAATGAAAGCATTGGTTGTTGTTGATTATCAGTTTGATTTTGTAAACGGGGCGCTCGGGTTTGAGGGCGCGGAAAGGCTGGAGCCTGTAATAGAGCGAAAGATCGAAGAATGCCGCGCGGAAAACGGAAAGGTCATCTTTACACTTGATACCCACAGCGAAAACTATCTCGAAACAGCCGAGGGCAGAAAGCTTCCGATAGTCCACTGTGTTGACGGGACAAAGGGGCACGGGCTGTTCGGGAGGATCGCGGAGTGTGTGAAAGCGGACGATATCGTTATAAAAAAGCCCGCGTTCGGCTCGCTCGAGCTTGCCGAGATACTCGTAAAATACGGGTTTGACGAGGTTGAGCTGTGCGGGCTGGTGACGGATATATGCGTTGTTTCAAACGCTATAATAGCGAAGGCGGCTCTTCCCGAGGCGAAAATAATTGTAGACGGCAGCGCCTGCGGCTCGGGAAACAGTGAGGCTCACGAAAAGGCGCTCGATGTTATGCGCGGAGTGCAGATCGACGTTGTTTGAACAACTCTCGTTACAGAACAGGGCAGCAACGATAATTTGCCAAAGAAACGGCAGGAAGGTCAGGTATGGATCACCGCGCGGAATTTAATTTGGAATGGCGGCTTATCACACAGGCGGGCAGGATAGCGCAGGCGTTCCGCGGAAACATTGACGAGGAGCGGTTCGGTCGGCTTTCCGATGTTATAGAGCTTTGCCGTAATTACGCTCAGTGCGCCGTTGACGGCTGGGACGAGCTGTATGAAGCGGTTCTCGGCGACGGCGGTATCTGGGAATTCGGCGAGCTGTACGACAATTTTTCCCGTGACGAGCGGCTTTTCTGGCGGCTGGAGACCTGCATTCTGATGTGCGTATGCCGTATCGCTTGTGAAAGCGAGCAAGACTATTGTCCGCAGGACATGGAGATGAGATCCGAAAATATCCCGCTTTTCGCGAATTATCTTGAAAAGAGCTTTTGCGGACAGGCAGACTGCGAGGGCTGCATTGAGTTCTTTAACGCCAACTTATGCTATTAAATGTGTCTTGGGAGGAATTTTATGTTTACGGAACAGAATTACACCATGCTTTGCGATTTCTACCAGCTCACCATGGGAAACGGTTATTTCATGACGGAATACGCGGACAAGACCGCGTATTTCGACCTGTTTTTCAGAAGGGTCCCCGACAACGGCGGCTACGCGGTTTGCGCGGGGCTTGAGCAGGTCGTTGAATATATTGAAAATCTGAGGTTTGACGGGGACGATATTGATTTTTTGCGAGGCAAGGGGATCTTCAGCGAAAGCTTCCTCGACTATCTGCGTAATTTCAGGTTTGAGGGGGATGTGTTTGCTGTCCCCGAGGGAACGCCCGTATTTCCGTATGAGCCGATCATCACGGTCCGCGCTCCCGCGATACAGGCACAGCTTATTGAAACAATGCTTTTGCTCCTTATAAACCACCAGTCGCTTATCGCGACAAAGGCTTCGAGGATCGTAAGAGCGGCAAACGGACGGGCGATCTCGGAGTTCGGCTCAAGAAGAGCGCAGGGCGCTTCGGGCGCGATTTTGGGCGCGAGAGCCGCTTATATCGGCGGCTGCGCGGGTACGGCGTGCGTAATTTCGGACAAGCTTTACGGAGTTCCCGCTACGGGAACAATGGCGCACTCTTGGGTACAGATGTACGATTCGGAGCTTGAGGCGTTCAAGAAATACTGCGAGGTATACCCCGACAGCACAACGCTTTTGGTAGATACCTACAACGTTCTGAAAAGCGGAGTACCGAACGCGATAAAGGCATTCGACGAGGTGTTGAAGCCGCTCGGAAAGCGACCTAAGGGAATAAGGCTCGATTCGGGAGATATCGCGTATCTTTCGATAGAGGCGAGGAAAATGCTGGACGAGGCGGGTTATGCCGACTGTAAGATAGTTGCTTCAAACTCGCTCGACGAGTATATAATCACCGACCTGCTGAGTCAGGGCGCGAAGATCGATCTTTTCGGCGTCGGCGAAAGGCTTATAACAGCGTCCTCGGAGCCTGTTTTCGGCGGAGTTTACAAGCTGTGCGCGGTCGAGGAAAACAGCGAGATAACTCCGAAGATCAAGATAAGCGAGAATGTCGCGAAGATAACCAACCCTCATTTCAAAAAGGTCTACAGAATATTCGACAACAAAACCGGCAAAGCCGAGGCGGATCTGCTTTGCGTATATGACGAGGAAATTGACCGTACAAAGCCGATAGAGCTGTTTGATCCGAACTATACCTGGAAGCGAAAGACATTTTCGGACTTTACGGCAAAGGAGCTTCAGGTCCCGATCTTCAAGAACGGAAAGCTTGTATACAAGCTGCCGAAGCTCGATGAAATAAGGAGCTATTGTACAGAACAGCTCAAAACGCTCTGGGAATCGGTTCTGAGATTTGAAAATCCGCACAACTACTATGTGGACTTATCTCAAAAGCTTTGGGATATAAAACAGGACTTGTTAAACCAAAAAAACAGATAAGTACTGACAACTAACGATATCTAATCTCAAATCTCTAATTTCTAACTTCTAAAGGGGGCGTTCGTTTGACGCGGGATGAGATCGAAAGGCGCTGTGGGGCGGTCTGCCAAAGCGCCTCTCACGGGAAATGCGCGTTTATGTGCAAAGAGACGATCGGGTTTATTGATACATCCGCAGGCCTTGACGGTTCGCGGGGGATTGCGTTTTCCGCCGACGCTATGGCGGTCAACACGGATGGTTTTGTCCGCGAGATTTCATATAAGAGCATTAGTTCGGTTTATGTTGTGGAGAGCTTTGAAAACAGCTTTGCGGACGAGCTTATTGTCTGCGGCAATAATTATGAGATAAGGATATCGGACTATTCGCTTGATAAATCCGAGCTGAAGCGGCTTATTGAGGAGCTTTGCGAAGACGGCTTTATGGATTCCGACGATGTTTTAGGCGAAGAAAAAGAGAAATTGCCTGCCGAGGATATGCCGAATGATGAACAAAATGAACGGGAGACGTCGAGTGTAATTTCCGAGATAATTGGCGGGCTTCGGGAAGAAAACAGTGAGCCAAGCGAGGAACAGTCTCGGGACATCGGCGGCGATGTTTTCGCGGTGAACAGCTATTTTCAAAACGATTTCACTGACGATTACGCTGATTTTCAAGCCGAACAGGTGTTTTCTGCCGCAATACCCGAGGAAATTCCGAAAATGCTTTCGGATGAAAACAATGACGGGCAAGACGCTACGCGGGAGACAGACGGCAGTGTTATTGCCGATGATACCGAAATTGTTGAAACAAATGAAGCTGACGAAGACGGTATTACCGAGTCGGTGAGTGAGCTTACGGAGGATATCCGCGGCGAACAGGCGATACCCGAGGAAGTCGGGTTTTCGGAGGAAAACAATGACGAGCAGTACGCTATGCGGGAGACAGACGACAGTGTTATTGCCGATGATACCGAAATTGTTGATACAAATGAAGCTGACGAAGACGGTATTACCGAGTCGGTGAATGAGTTTATGGAGGATATCTGCGGCGAACAGGCGATATCCGATGAAATTCCGAAAATGCTTTCGGAGGAAAACAATGACGGGCAAGACGCTACGCGGGAGACAGACGACAGTGTTATTGCCGATGATACCGAAATTGTTGATACGAATGAAGCTGACGAAGACGGTATTACCGAGTCGGTGAGTGAGCTTATGGAGGATATCCGCGGCGAACAGGCGATATCCGATGAAATTCCGAAAATGCTTTCGGAGGAAAACAATGACGGGCAAGACGCTACGCGGGAGACAGACGACAGTGTTATTGCCGATGATTCCGAAATTGCCGAAACGAATGAAGCTGATGAAGACGGTATTATCGAGTCGGTGAGTGAGTTCACGGAGAATGATATGTACAACGACCGTGGATTCCCGGGAGTTATACCCGAAGAAACAGGTGCTGATGCGGTGTTTGACGGCGATAAGGCGGATACGGCGGTCAGGCTTATGCAGCCGCAAACTGAGGAAAAGAAAACGTTTTCATTTAAAATCGTGGGCAGAAGCGAAGCATATGTGAAATACAAGGATGATTTTGACGAGCAGGCGGAGCTTGAACGGATAAACGCAATGTCGCGCGAGCAGACGATGAGCTATATTGCGGACGCTTTTGCCGAAATAAACGGCGAAAATACGGAAGATATTCCGAACGAAAACGCAATAGCTTATGCGGAAGAAGCGGAACAAGTGATCGAAGGAAGTCCAGTTGAGGCTAAAAATCATCCTGAGCCGAAAATTGATGAAAATAAAGAGCATCTTACGGTCGAGCCTTCATGGGGCGATATATACATAAAAGCCAGCCGCAGCCTAAGGGAGCTATGCGAACAGGGCAAGCTGTCGATGAACTCGATAAGAGAGGAGCTTCGCATAAGGCTTGTGCCGTCGGCAGAGGCTTTCGCGGCAATTACCGCCGACGAGTCGAAGATACCGAAGGTTCTTATGCCAATGATAACGGAGCTTAGAAACGCGGCAAACAATTTTGACGAGTATTTTTCCTACGGTGAGGATATCGGAACAAGGGCTATGTTCTTTATGATGTTTCAGATGCTGTCATATGCGGACAGGATAGTGGAAGATCCCGAGGTAAAGAAAAGGCATAACGACTTTTTCAGACGGTTCGGTTCGGCGGGAATAATCCTGTCGATGCTTGATAAGAGAGTGTAAAAATTTGAGGAAGAAATTGAAAGGGTATTTTTTATGGTAAACGAAACGGTTCTGGTAATTGATTTTGGCGGTCAGTACAACCAGCTTATAGCACGCAGAGTAAGAGAGCATAATATTTACTGCGAGGTGATCTCCTACAAAACGCCTATAGAGGAGATCCGCGCGAAAAATCCTAAAGGCATTATTTTCACGGGCGGACCGAACTCGGTCTATCTTGAAAACTCGCCTCGCATGGGGAAGGAGATATTCGAGCTGGGAGTGCCGATACTCGGCATTTGCTACGGCGCGCAGTTCCTTGTGCTGGGTCTGGGAGGCACAGTCACCGAGGCGAACGAGGAGGCTGTTGCCGAATTCGGAAGAACGGACTGCGAGTTTGACAACGATTCATTGTTGTTCAAAGGCTTAAAGGAAAAGTCGGTCGTGTGGATGAGCCA
>JAFLUE010000041.1 GCA_022508945.1 Oscillospiraceae bacterium | reverse complement strand
TCAAGTCCGCCCTGATAGCCCGCGGCGACCGCGTTGAATTTCCAGTCGCCGTTGTAGCGGTAAATTTCGCATACAACAAGCGCCGTTTCTATGGAGAATTCCTCGACCAGATCGAAGCGAAGCACCTCTTCGCCGTTTTCATCATCGGCATTGTCAACCTTAAGCACACGAACATATGAATTTGATACCTGACCGAAATTCTGGTTTCTCTGCGGTGCTTCAAAGATCGTGACCGTAACGGCGATCTTCTCAATTTCATCGGGAATTTTCGCAAAGTCGATTATGATAGCTTCGTCGTCGCCGTCTCCGTCTCCCGTGCGGTTGTCGCCTGTGTGAACGACCGCGCCGTTTCTGCCGTTAAGGTTGTTGTAGAATACGAAATCCTCGTCTCTCAAAACCTTGCCGTCTTTTCCGAGCAGGAAAACACAAGCGTCAAGGTCAAAATCCTGTCCGCCGTCATAGCGGTTTGTGTCCCAGCCAAGTCCTATTCTTGCCATTGTAACGGATTTGTCGAGAGATACTCTCTGACCCTTTGAAAGATTTACAGCCATGATAAAACCTCCTTAATTTTCTTCCGAACTGCCGATAACCCCTCATCTGCTTTGTCAGCCATACCACGGCAAGATGGTTAGCCGTGATGTGGCTTAGGGAGCTTACTTACAGTACCCCGTGCGTCCGAGGGGTTCTCTGCATCCCGGAAATTGACTTTTACTACCGCTGTGTTCTGCGTTTTGTTTATTTTTGGGAAGCCGCGTTTGCGACTCCCTTTCTGATAAGGTCGATAGGGATTATCGAGATCGCGGGGATCAATACTACCAGCCACTCCGTAAGGTTAAGACCCCAGCCCGAGAGAATGCCCTGTCCGAGGTAGGTCATGAGGATCTGAACTATTGTGATGATCCCGAATACCGTCAGAAATCCCTTGTTTTTGCTTAAGTTATCGAAAAGGTTCAGCTTGTCGGTTCTTGCGTTAAACGCGTTGAATACCGCGATAAAGATGAAGAACGCGAAGTAGGCGGTGTGAAGGATAGCGTGCGCTTCATTTTCGATCTGGACATCACGCAGGAAGCCCCAGCTTTCGAGATAGCTTACGGGGTCGCCGCTCGGGAAAGAACCCAAAATCAGCATCGCCAGCGACAGCACAAACGTCCAGCCCGCGCCCACTATGATCTCAGACATCATATAACGGCTGATGATAGGCTCGTTTCTGCGCTTGGGCTTTTCGTGCATAAAGCGCGCGAGGGGCGGCTCTCCGCCAAACGCAAGCGCAGCGAGGGTATCCATTACGAGGTTTACCCAGAGTATCTGGATAACCGACAGCGGGTTCGCTACGCCGATAAGCGGGCAGATAAACGAGATAAGAACCGCAGCAACGTTTATTGTGAGCTGGAATACGATAAACTTTCTTATAGAGTTGAAGATCGTGCGTCCGTAGAGGATAGCGCGGTCGATCGAGTTGAAGTTGTCGTCGAGAATAACGATATCCGAGGCTTCCTTTGCGACCTCCGTACCGCCGCCCATAGCAAAGCCGACGTCGGCTTTTTTCAGGGCAGGGGAGTCGTTTACGCCGTCGCCCGTCATGCCCGCAACAAGGTCAAGCTCCTGGGCGAGCCGTACAAGGCGGCTCTTGTCGGACGGGAGTGCGCGCGCTATTACGCGGATATCCTTGAGCTTTGCCTTTATCTCGTCATCGGACATCTTGGAAAGCTCGTCGGAGGTGAGCATAAGATTTGTTTTCTCGTCGTCGATAAGACCCGCTTCTTTTGCTATCGCAACGGCAGTTTCGCGGCGGTCGCCCGTTATCATAACGACCTGAACTCCCGCTCCCTTAACTTCCTTTATTGCGGTAACAGACTCGGGACGAACCTCGTCGCGTATTCCCAAACATCCGACCAGCGTCCAGTTGTTTCCATCGGGAAGCGCGTCCTCGCCGAGTGCGTCCTCGCTTGTCGCAAGCGCAAGCACGCGTATCGCGCGGTTTGCAAGCTCGTCGATCTTCGCGTTGAGATTTGCCATTGTAAACGGCTGTTTTTTGCCGTCATTGTCGTAGTAGTGAGAGCATCTTTGGAGTATCTTCTCGGGCGCGCCCTTTATGAGCGTAAGCTCATATTCTCCGTCGATCTGCGTCGCGGAGTATTTGTTCGTTGAATTGAACGGGATATTGTTTATCGTGACAATATCGGCGTTCGAGGGATTGTCGATGCCGAAGCCCAAAATAGCGCGCTCTGTGGCGTTTCCGCCGAGAACTCTGCGCTCCTTGCCCTCTCCGCTTATCATCGACAGTGTGTTTTTGTGTATAGAAAGCGCTAAAAGATCCTTGAGCTTTCCGTTGATGTCATTCATTGTTTTATATTCATTTACCGCGCCGTCAATGAAATCGATCGCTTCGAGCTTGCCCTTGGTTATAGTACCGGTCTTGTCGGAGAAGAGAATGTTCAGAGAGCCTGCGGTCTCGATTCCCGCGACCTTTCTTACAAGGACGTTGTCCTTAAGCATCTTGCCCATATTCTGCGCGGAAACTATCGCTATCATCAGCGGCAGACCCTCGGGAACCGCCATAACGATGATGATGACTGCCAGCATGACCGCTTCGATGACCGCCTCAACCAGCGCCATCCAAGCAAACTCTCCGCCGGGAGCCAAGAACTCCATCGGGTTGAAGCCGGTGTCGAAGAAAATTGTCTTCGCAAGCATCGCTATGGCTATCGCGATACCGCCGATATAACCGAATTTTGAAATGCCGTTTGCGAGATTTCCAAGCTTCAGCTTGAGCGGAGTTTCTCTGTCGTCGTCTGTCTGAAGCTCGCTTGCTATCTTACCGTAAACGGACTTGTCTCCGACAACCGTGACCTGCATGACCGCGTTTCCCGAACATACGACCGCGCCTCTGAAAACCTTGTATTCGTTGTCGAAGTTTGTGTTTTCATCGGTATCCGTCCAGCCCTCGGGAATAGCTTTTTTCTTCGCCTCGCGGCTTTCGCCGTTGAGGACCGACTGGTCGACCTTTATGTCTCCGTCAATGATGATGCCGTCCGCGGGTATCTTGTCGCCCGACTGAAGCAAAATAGCGTCGCCGATAACGATATCGTTTATCGCTACCTCAGAGATAACGCCGTTGCGGTAGGTTTTTACCATAATCCTCGAAGCTTCCTCCTGAAGCTTCTGGAAAGCGTTTTCGTTTCTGTACTCGGAGAATGTCGAAACAAGCGTCGCCAAGCATATCGCTATGAAAATTCCGAGCGGCTCATACCATTCCGGCGCGCCCTCCTTTATTACTCCCGTAATACCGAGAACCGCCAGCACAACGTTTATCAGAAGCGCCACGATGAGTATTTTTATCATCGGGTCGCCGAGATTTCCTTTAAGCTTATCCCAAAAGCTTTCGGAAGCCTGCTCTGTCATTGAGTTGTCGCCGTATTTGGCTTTACTTTCAGCCGCTTCCTGATCCGTTAAACCGAATTTCTTCATTTCAGAGTTCCTTTCTAAAAGTAACTTTATATGTTACGCGCAGCGCGCATAAACTACCAACTGATTGCTGTCAACTAATCACTACTTCGCACAACAGCCCGTTTTCCTTTGCCGACATTCTGAAAACAGCCCTGTCCTTAAGCTCTATCGCGCTTCCCTTCGGAACAAGCCTTCCCGATGGCGACATCATTCCCTCCGCGCCGTTGTTTACCAAAAGCCACATACCGTTGTGATACGCAATATAAGCGCGCATCTGCGGGTCGGCTTTTTCGTCATTGTGAACGTTCGAGAAAATATGCCAGTCGAAGATCGGCATTCTGTCAAACACGGCGATCTCGCTTTTATCGCGGTATACGCCCTTTTTCCCGGGCATTTCGCTCTTGAAGTTCAGAAGTATTATCTTGTCCGCCGCCTTTTTGCCGCAGAACGGACAAACGGGGTTAGCTTCGTCGCGAAGTATGAACCACTTTTTCTCACAGTCGGGATTAGCGCACGGAACGAGCTTATCCCACGCTCTCAAAAGCTCCCTCTCCCATTCCATCGCGGTAGGTCTCTCCGAGGGATTGTGCAGTCCGTCCACAAATGCCCTTAAAAACAGCCTTTCCAGACCCTTTGAAAGCGAGCTTATCGTTATTTTGAGGTCGGGCGGTCGGTTTGAGGTGTCGTTTGGGTTTTCGATAAATGTCGCCATTGAGCCAAGCCCGAGAAAATCATCCTCCTCCGCGCTCGCGTTGCTGTAGATCTTCGGACCTATCAGCGGGTGACGGCAGAAAAGATACTCGTAAATAAGCACGGGCAGCGCGTGAAGATCTGTCTGAACACACGGCAGCGCTCTGTTCGGATCTCCGAAATCAAGCGCCATCGAGGAAAGCACCTCCGGCGCTATATACCCGCGCGTCCCCACTACCTCGGGCGCGTATTTGTTCGGCACGACCAGACTGTCTATGTCTATAACAACCGCCGAACCCGATCTCGGATCGATCAAAACGTTGTTGCAGGACAGATCCGAGTGAGCCAGCCCCGCCTGGTGCATTCTTCTTATCGAGCGGCTGAGGCTTATCGCCGTGCCTAAAATTGTCCGAAAATCTCCGCGCTCGGCGGGAGTAAGATATTTTCGGTTCTTTCCCGTAAACCAGTTGGATTTTTTGTCCTTGCCCTTCAGATTCAACACGGTCGAAGCGTCCGCGCCGAAGAAAAAGTTCTTCGGATACGTAGGGCAGACGATCCCGAATTCGGGCTGTCTTACTATCGCCACAGGCCAGCAGAAGCGCTGTCTGAAATATTCCGCGGTTTTCCCGGTATTCCCGACGGCGCCGCCGTCGGCTTCCGAAAGCGTGGGGTTATAGATCCCCGTAATGGTTCTTATTCTGTCCTGGATACGCGGATTTCTCGCGTCCTTTGGGTCGTTGAAAAACTGCACCGCAAATTTGCGGTCTGGAGTAAAGAACGTGTGCTTCATACCGCCGCGCGGAGCGTTTGCGTCAAAAACAAATTCTATCAATTCGCCGTTTTCAAGCACAGCAGAGATCACTTCGCCGCTTCGCATTTTTACACGTCCTTATCAAAATCTGAGAAATCTATAATAACAAGCGTCCTGTCGTCAAAGCTTGTGCGCTCGTTGTAGTTGTCGAGCCATACTCTGAGCCGCTCCTCGGGTGTGTCGCCGATATTTATCCTGAATGCCTCGAGTGAATGGCATTTGAGCGAATCCCGCTTATCCCAAAGCGCCGTCATGCTTTCGGGCGAGCTGTCCGAAAGCAGTTGTTTCGCGTATTGAAGCGCAACGCTCTGCTTGCTCATCGAAACAGATTTGAACCTTATCGGCGCGGGATCCTCCGCCTGAGCGGCGCTTCCTTTCATATTCAGGATGCCGTTAAGCCCCAGATCGAGGTACAATCTCTGCATCATCGGCACAGCGGGGAAATAATCGTCCGCAACTCCGTCCGACATAAGCATTATTATATCCGAGGCTCCTCTGCTTACGCGTGTTTTCGCCGCGATAGCCGCCTCGGCGGTGTTTTTCGCGGAAAGGAAATCCGTTTCGCTCGAAAATTTTCCGCTGTCCGCCTCGCCCATGAGCTTTAACGAGTGTTCGCTGTTTTCCGCGCTGTTTATCGCGCAGATACAGCCGTCGCCTATCTGAACGCATACCATAAACCGCTGGTTTTTCCCGTCAATAACGATCGGCACTATAACCGCCGCCAGAAACGTTGTGGAAAGGTCTGCCATAACAGGCTTCCTCCCGAGCGCTTTAAGGTATATCTCGTTATTTTCAAGCTTTGAAAGCTCTTCATTCTGCGCCTTGAGTGCTTCTCTCGCGGACTGCTGTACAAGTGCCGCGATCTTCCCGCAAGCGCCCATGAACTCCGACGAGCTAAGCTCTCCGCAAAGCCCGTCTTTGAGCTTCGGTTCGTCTTTGAACAGCTTCGTAAGCTCACTTTTCAAAAAACTTACCGCCGCCTCTGCGCTTACTCTCGAGCCAATTCTCGAAAGCGGCTTTGAACCTGCGCCGTCACATACAGCCACAGCCGCGAAGTCCTCTGCGAAAGCCGTTTCAAAATAATCGTCACAGTTCGTTCCGTTATGCTTATGAGCTTTACCGCGGACTCTTGCGCCGATGATCTTTCCAAAGGGCATTTCCGAGCGCTTTTCGTGAAATTCGCTGTGCATCTCAGTCCCATTGTCGATAATATCCATATACTGCCAGACATTCGCGGTATGCTCCATTACCTGCATATCCGATAAATGCTCCGCCAAAGGCGGCTCATCCGAGGGGCTTTCGACTTCCTCGGGCGGCTCGTTTTTGCCGTTTTGAGCGTCTTTTTGCACAGAAATATCCGCTGTGTTTTCGTCAGGCTGCCCTGTTTTTTCCGAAGCGTTTCCCGTTTCCGAGATCCTCTTCGCGATCTCACGAGCGTCCTCGTCGTTGATAAGCACAGAAAGCTGAGCCTCCGCTTTTTCATTCGGAAATTCATCTGTAGCCTTGTGGGAAAAATCGTTGTCCATTAAAAATCCCCCGAAAAATTAATCCTTTGACGATCCCGACAATACCGCACGAAGCCCGTGTGTATTGCATCGGCTCTTGCGCCGGCTTGTAAAAACGTCTCGGACATACCTTTGTGTATGTCGATCAGCTTTTGCTCGGCTGACGGAAAAGCGTTTTGCGTGCAGCATTCTGTACGTGCATACAAGACGCACACAAAGCCGCAGACAGTTTTTTTAGGGTACGATAACAAACCCCTGCGGAGGCGGCGGAAGCTCTATGGCTTCTCCGGGCTTCGCGTCGATGCTCTTCGACGAGACCTGGATGGAGCTTGACACCCAGGCAAAGAACTGAGCCATATCGCCCGCCGTAAGATTGTTCATCATAAGCACGTTGTTTGTTATCTTTTTGAGGGAGTTTGCGTTCGCGTTCGCGCCCGCTCCGCAGGCGATGATGTTGCCTGTGGAGACCTGTTTTATCGCGTCGATCCCCTCGTCAAGATTATCCGTAGGCGCGCCGTCCGTCATAAGGAAAACAAGCGGCTTCCAGTCGCCCTTCTGAGTGGCGGTAGAAGTACGCACCTCGTTTTTTATGCATTCCGCCAGCACTTTAAGCGCACCGCCGAGAGCGGTGGCTCCGCCCGCGCTGAGCTGCGGCTCCTTAAACACCATAAGCTCGGTAAGCGGGCATATCTGCCTCGCGGAGCTGTCGAAGGTAATGATTGAAAGATACGCCGTTTCTAGAGCCTGCGGATCGCCCTTAAGCTCCGACAAAAGCGTTTTAAGTCCCTGTTTTACAGCCTCTATAGGCTCTCCCGCCATAGATCCGCTGCAGTCTAAGAGCAGATACACGGGAAGCCGTCTTATATAGTCCGACATTAGTGATTCCTCCGTTAAACGACCTTGGCGGCGGGTATTCACAATGTAAAATAAACACCGCGCCAGCATACACATATATTATACCGCAAAATACTAATCCTGTCAATAGCTTTGACAAATTTTTACCGCCTAAGCATTTCAAAAAAAGACCGAATTTTTCACAAAACGTGTCGTATTTTCATAAGCTTGTTTCTGTGCTTTTACCGACAGTCAAAAGAGTTGTGTTTTTTATATTTAGCTTTTATATTTTTTTCATGGCATTTTTTGTGTCAGATGTACAAAAAAATAAGTGTTTTACTAGGAAAAAATACAGAATAAATTACATGCGTTTTTTTGCAATTAAAAATATATTTTTTCGGCGTGTAAAAATACACTGACAATATCCCGATAATCCGCGTTGTTAAATACATTTACGGGTATTGTTTTTATTTAAAAAGTATATTTAAATTCACGTGAAAAAATATCAAAAAAACACCTTGAAAAAATGCAAAAAAATTAACGCGAATATTTATGAATATCCATATAAAAAAATGCAGTAAAATGCTTGGAAAAATACGCGGAAAAAATCGAAAAAACACGTGGGATTGACCGCGGATCATCGCATAACTTTTCAAAAGACGGCTCATAATAGGATTATCCAAAATTTTCAAGCGAGGTGTTTTTATGGGAAATTCTGATACGCCCGCGTTTTCGGCTGAGGCGGCAGGCGCTCTGGCGAGTGCAATTACCATTGCGGGACAGATGGGTCACAAATATGTGGGGAGCGAGCATTTGCTGTGCGCTTTGGCGAAAAATCCCGAAAGCGCGGCGGGTGTTGCTCTGGCGCGCGAGGGTGTACAATTCAGAACGCTTATTATGGAGCTGAAGGAGCGATCGGGCTTTTCCCGGTCGGCGGAGCTTTGCGAAAAAGACTTTTCGCCGCGTCTGAGAAAGCTTCTCTCCTGTGCGCGAAGCAGCGCTACTTCGAGGGGCGACGGCTTTGTCGGAACGGAGCATATCCTTTTGGCTATGCTTTCTGACCGTGACTGTGCGGCTTATTCCATGTTATCGGAGCAGGGAATAAAGTTTGTTGCGGAAACGAACGCAAGAAAATATGAGCCGCCTTGTTTTGACCAGCAGGATAACAAGACCAAAAAATCCGACCGCAGGGGCGATCTCCCCGCGCTCAGCAAGTATGGAACAGAACTTACGGCTCTCGCAAAGGACGGAAAGCTCGACCCTGTGGTAGAGCGCGACGCGGAGATAGAGCGCCTTGTGCAGATACTGCTAAGGCGAAGCAAAAACAACCCCTGTCTTATCGGAGAAGCGGGCGTCGGAAAGACCGCTGTAGTGGAGGGGTTTGCACAGAGAGTTGCGGCGGGAAGCGTTCCCGAGGAGCTTCTTGAAAAACGTGTGTTTGCGGTTGATCTGGCGGCTTGCCTTTCGGGCGCAAAATACCGCGGGGATTTTGAGGAGCGGCTTAAAAGTGTGCTTGATGAGGCGGCGGGAAACTCAAATGTCATACTTTTTATTGACGAGATACACATGATCGTAGGAACGGGAGCCGCCGAGGGCGCTATAGACGCGGCGAGCATTCTGAAGCCTCAGCTTGCGCGGGGAAAAATTACGCTTATCGGCGCGACAACGACCGATGAATACCGCCGTTTTATCGAGAAGGACAGCGCTCTTGAACGTCGCTTTCAGCCTATATGCGTGGAACAGCCCGACGAACGTCAGACAATAAGCATTCTGAACGGTTTAAGACCGCGCCTTGAGGAACACCACCGTGCGATAATAACCGACAGAGCCGTAGAAGCCGCGGTAAGGCTTTCGGAGCGCTTTATAAATGACAGAAAGCTGCCGGATAAAGCAATTGATCTGCTCGACGAGGCAGCGGCGTCCGCGAGGACCCGCAGGCAGACCGAAAAAACGACGCTGTTCCGCGCCGTTAAGGAGCAGATAAGGCGGGAGCGCGTTGTTGTTGATGAAAACGACGTTGCGTGTGCCGCGGCAATGATAACGGGCATTCCTGCTGAAAAGCTGAGCATTGACGAAAGCGAAAAGCTTCAGAATCTTGAAAATATGCTTTCGGAAAGAGTCATCGGTCAGGAACGCGCGGTATCCCTTGCCGCAAACGCCATACGCCGCGGAAGAGCGGGACTTTGTGACCCGAACCGTCCGATAGGCTCGTTTTTCTTTCTCGGACAGACGGGAGTTGGAAAGACAGAGCTTTGCAAAGCGCTTGCAGAGGCGGTTTTCGGTGACGGAAAAAGGCTTATAAGGTATGATATGTCGGAATTTGCCGAGCGTCATTCAGTGTCGAAGCTCATTGGCTCGCCGCCGGGATATGCGGGCTGTGAGCAGGAGGGCAGGCTCATAAAGGAGGTGAGGTCAAATCCCTATTCGGTGGTTCTGTTTGATGAAGCGGAAAAAGCCCACCCCGATGTACTAAATGTTCTTTTGCAGATATTGGAGGACGGAAGGCTCACGTCTGCTGACGGAAGAAGCGCGGATTTCACAAACACCATAGTTATTCTCACGGGAAATGTGGGAGCGGAGGAGCTTGGACGAAAGTCCGTAGGCTTTGAAAAAAGCCTGTCCGACAGCAAAGATGTGATAAAGGCGCTGAAAAAGCAGTTCAGACCCGAGCTGCTGAACAGGATCGACAATATAATAGTTTTTGAAAGGCTGACGGTCGAGAATATGGAGAAGATCTGCCGAAAACTGCTGAAGGGTGTCGCGCAGAGGGCGGAGCTTCGCGGTATAGAGCTTTCCTTTGACGAAAGCGCGGTAAAGGCGCTTTGCCGAAGATCGCTTGACGAAAATATGGGTGCAAGACCGCTCAGACGCGAGATCACGGCAAAAATAGAGGATATGCTCGGCGGGAAGATCATTTCGGGGGAGATACCGGAAAGATCGCGTGCGGAGATCTTCGCGGACGGAGAAGATTTCTGCGTGAGGCTGCTTGCAAAAAATCTTTAAACGATATTTTTATTAATAAAAAATTCAAAACCAAGCAGTGATATCGAACGGATTTGTTTAAAAAGAAATTTCAAAACCGCGCAGCAAAGCTGCGCTATCCAGCAGCCACGGCTCCTCTACGCTGCGCCGCGCCTGCTGATTTTTGAAATTTCGCGCACGAATATTTTGTGGCAACGAAATTATTTGATTGAAACCACGCAGTGGTCAAGAGCCAAAAAAATCCCAAACCACACAGCAGTCAAGAGCCAATTTGCCCAAAACCACACAGTGGTATCGAACGAATTTCAAAAAGCGCGAATTTTTCGCAGAAAAAATTTGCGCGGTTCCGACTTGACGGCAGCTCTGCTGCCGTCAAGTCGTGAATTTTGAAATTCTATTTAAATCAATCCCTTCGCAACAACGTTGTTTAAATCAATCCTCTCGCAATAACGCTGTTTAAATCAATCCCCTCGCAACAACGTTGTTTAAATCAATCCATCAAAACAACGTTGTTTAAATCTATCCGCCAAAACGACGTAATATCGACCTCAATCACTGCCAACTGCGTTTGACAGCATATTTTCCGCGAAGATCGCATAGCCACGCGTAGGGTCGTTTACAAGAACGTGTGTGACGGCGCCTACGAATTTACCGTCCTGAATGATCGGCGAACCGCTCATTCCGCGGACAATGCCGCCTGTTTCTTCAAGCAGCACGGGGTCGGTTATTCTTATGACCATACTTTTTGAGCCGTCCAGATCGAACAGATTTATGCGCTCGATCTCGATAGAATATTGTTTCGGGGAGCTTCCGTCGGTCGTTGTGATAACCGTTGCGGCGCCAGTTTTTACTTCCTGTCTGAATGCGGCGGGGTACTCTTCTCCCGAAACTTCGCCACAGTATTCGCCGAAAATTCCCGCTTCGGTGTTTGAGCATATTTTCCCCGTTTCGGTTTCGGGAAAGATCAGTCCGCAAAGCTCTCCCGCGCTTCCGCTCTTGCCTTTGACAATGCCGTAGATCTCTGCCTTTGTTATCTCTCCGCTCAAAAGCGGAACCGTGTCACCCGTTGTAACGTCGCTTACCGAATGTCCGAGTCCGCCGAAGGTCTTGGTTTTTGGTTCGATAAAGGTGAGCGTTCCTACGCCCGCCGCGCTGTCTCGAACGAAAATTCCCATTTTCAGCCCGTCCGCCTCGCGTTTCGGCTCAAACGTAAAGCACAGCTCGCGGTCAGAGCGTTCAAGAACGACATAGGTCTCGTCGGAATTACGCTGAACTGCGCGGGAAATATCACTGTTTGTGCGTACAGTCTCTCCGTTTACGGACTTGATGATGTCGCCTTCCTTTATGCCCGCCGATCTTGCGGGCGACCGATCGGCGGTTTTTACTACCATAACTCCGTCGGATCTTATTTTGATGCCAAACGGCGTTCCGCATAATATTACCGACCGGCGCTGTTTTTCAACGACCTCGGCAGTTTTTATCGGAAAATTCGCGAGATAATATGCATATCCGTCCGAAGTACGTCGAAGCGTTGTTCCCGAAAAGCCGCATTCCGCCACGGGGCTGTCGGGAGAAGAATTTATAACACACGGAAGCGACTCTCGGAATATCCCGAACGATACCGCAAGGCATAAAACCAGGGCGGCAGACGCTCCCGAAAATATTTTCGCATAAATGTTTTTTATATTCATATAATTACCCATTTACCCACTTATCCACTTATCCACTAATCCACTTTAATGCACTCATACGCTCGGATACCGATACCCGTTTATCCGAAAAATATCTCAGATAAACAGATATCGGTATAAGCGAGGCTTTTGAAGCCTATTGCATTTGTTGTTCATAAAGAGCCGCCGAAAATCGGCGCGCGGCAAGACACCCCTGCCGCCGAATATATATTTCGCCAAATCGCCGCCCAATATAAAAGGAAATTACAAACGGAGAAAACAAGTTATACCGATTTTTCAGGAAATCGAAATTTTTGTGCGGCTGTTATGCACAGGCGGAAAATGTACTTGACTTTTTTGGGAAAATGAGGTATAATAATAGAGTATATATTTGGAACTCGGGGCGAATGCCCTTTTTATATGTTACTGATATGTTATATTAACGGCTGCTCGGGTTTTGCCATTAAAATAAAAAAAAATATCAGTAAAAACAATTTTATTTTTTGCCGAAAATCTATATCTATTAAGCCGCGGAACAATTTTAGCCTATGTAAATTTTGTCTTCTGTTTTTCCAGCAAATTTCGCGGTTACATATTCTGTGTGTTTTTATTTATATGCTATCGTTTTTTCGGCGTTTGCGGAGCAGCTCAGAGGCTCTGTGAGAAAGGAAAATTTATGGGATTATTGTCAAATAACAAGCTGCTTGGCGAAACGGAAAAAATCGCCAAAAAAACAAATACCGATAAGCAGAAAAATACCTCGGCGGTAAAAAAACAGAGAACACCCGAAAGACCGCGCCGCGGCGCTCCGGTCTTACAAGGTAAGCCCGTATTACAGGGCAAATCCGTTTTACAGGGAAAGCCTGCGGTAAAAGAGCCGGTCTTGGGCAGAAGCAAAGCCGCCTATGTACAGAAAAAGCCGCGTGATATACCCAGAGCCGCGCCGGTAAAGTTTACGGCGCTCGGCGGACTTAATGAGATCGGAAAAAATCTTTATGTCTACGAATGCTCGAACGATATGTTTATTGTTGACTGCGGGATAGCGTTTCCCGATGAGGAAATGCTCGGAGTGGATCTTGTCGTACCCGATTTCAGCTATGTTGAGAAGAACAAGGAAAGACTTAGGGGCATCGTCATTACCCACGGTCACGAGGATCATATCGGCGGACTTCCGTATCTGCTTAAGAAGATCAACGTTCCCGTTTACGGCACAAGACTTACGCTCGGACTTGTAGAGGGAAAGCTGAAGGAACACGGACTGCTTTCGTCGGTCTCACTCAATGTCGTAGAGCCGCGGCAGAATGTAAGAATGGGCTGTATGAGCGTGGAGTTTATCCGCGTAAACCATTCTATCCCCGACGCCTGCGCGCTGGCTGTGCATACGCCCGCGGGAGTAATTGTCCATACGGGCGACTTCAAGGTCGATTATACCCCCATAGAGGGAGGGATAATAGACCTCGCTCGATTCGGGGAGCTTGGAAACAGGGGCGTACTTGCGCTTATGAGCGAAAGCACGAATGTTGAGCGGCCCGGATACACAAAAAGCGAGCGTTCTGTCGGCGAGAGCTTTCATGGGCTTTTCGACATGGCGGATGGCAGAAGAATAATTATCGCTACCTTTTCCAGCAATATCCACCGAATACAGCAGATAATAAACGAGGCTGTAAAGCACGGGAGAAGAGTCGCCGTTTCGGGAAGAAGCATGACGAACGTCATCGCAAAGGCTGTGGAGCTTAATTATATAAGAGTTCCCGACAACACCCTCATAGACATCGAGGACGTAAACAAATACGACCCCGAGGAGCTTGTTATCGCGACAACGGGAAGCCAGGGCGAACCGCTCTCCGCGCTTTCGAGAATGTCGAGCGGAGACCACAGACAAGTGACGATCACCCCCAACGACTTCATCATAATTTCCGCGACGCCTATCCCCGGAAACGAAAAGCTTGTGACGAAGGTCGTAAACGAGCTTATGAAGCAGGGCGCCGAGGTAATTTACGAGAGTATGTATGAGGTTCACGTTTCGGGACACGCCTGTCAGGAAGAGCTTAAGATGATGATCTCTCTGACAAAGCCTAAGTATTTCGTGCCTATCCACGGAGAATACAAGCACCTCAAAAAACACGCGATCTTAGCGCAGGGAATGGGTATCCCCGAAAACAACACCTTTATCGCGGGGCTTGGAGACGTTCTTGAAACGGACGGAGTCGATATGAAGTTCGCGGGGACTGTTCCGAGCGGAATGGTCATGGTAGACGGCTCGGGAGTAGGCGATGTGGGGAGCGTTGTGCTTCGCGACAGAAAGCATCTCTCCGAGGACGGCGTTATTATCGTCGTCGCGACGATCGACAGAGAAAGCGGAAAGACTGTGGCGGGACCCGATATTGTTTCGCGCGGATTTGTTTATGTCCGCGAGAGCGAGGAGCTTCTGGACGAGGCAAAGGAAGTCGTAAAGGGAATTATGGACGAACTCGAGACCAGAAACGTCCGCGAGTGGGGCAACATAAAATCCGCTATGCGCGACGGTCTTTCTGATTACATCTACTCCAAAACCAGAAGAAGTCCGATGATCCTGCCTATAATCATGGAAATATAACATTACAGCGTAATATCGAAGCATGAATTTTGAAATTCTATTTAAATCAATCCTCTTGCGTCAACGTTGTTTAAATCTATCCGCCAAAATAACGTTATATCAAGGCTCGAATGATACGTTGTGTCGAGCGGATTTATTTAAAAAGAAATTTCAAAACCGCGCAAAGCTGCGCTTT
>JAFLUE010000040.1 GCA_022508945.1 Oscillospiraceae bacterium | reverse complement strand
AAACGCGCTTTATCTCCATAGGCTCGGTCTCGACCCACTTTCCGTCCTCGATATACGAGCCTTTTGCCGACACCTCGCGGATATTTATCTCGGGATTGAAATTCGTCGCGAACGGATAGCCGTGGTCACCGCCGTTGCAGTCAAGAATGTCGATATAGTTTATCTCGTCGAACTCGTGCTTCTGGGCATAAGCCGAGAAGACGCCCGTAACGCCCGGGTCGAAGCCGCAGCCAAGAATGGCGGTTAGTCCCGCTTTTTCAAAGCGCTCTTTATACGCCCACTGCCACGAATACTCAAACTTCGCGGTATCCTCCGGCTCGTAGTTTGCCGTGTCAAGATAATCCACCCCGCATTCGAGACAGGCGTCCATAATGTGAAGATCCTGATAGGGCAGAGCTATATTCATCACGATATCGGGTTTATAGCTTTTTATAAGCTCGCAAAGCTCGGGAACGTTGTCCGCGTTTACGGCGGCGGTGGAAATTACAGTCTTTGTTTTGTCCTGCCATCTTTCCTTAAGCGCGTCGCACTTTGCCTTTGTTCTTGAAGCTATCATGATCTCCGAGAAGACCTCGCTGTTCTGACAGCATTTTGCCACTACTACCGAGGCTACTCCGCCCGCGCCTATAATCAATGCTCTGCTCATAATTTTTAACCCCCTGAAAAATTATTTAATGTGAACTTAAAAGCTTTCGGACAATGTCCGATCTTATGTCATGATCATTATATAAGTAAACAGCAGCACCGCGGCAGCTATCGCCGCGATACCGACCGCGAGCATGACCGCCGCAGCCGCGCCGCCTTTCTTTATCCTTCCCGCCGCGGAGAGCTTCACTGCCGCCGTCAGCAGCGCGTATGCCGCTGTAACTGCCGCTCCGACTCCTATTTTAGCAAGCGCCGTCACAGGATAAGTCTTATCCGCAAAATACATTTCGTTTATCACATTTCCCGTATGCCACTTGGGAAGATCAACGCCTATTATACGCTCGTTTATCCCGGAAAGCTCTCTCGAAACCTGCTCGGACTGCTTTCGTACCATATATTTAACGGTCACGGTCTTCTTCGCCGCACCGCTTTGCCCGTCGAAATTATCCTTATACCACGACTCCTCCGCGCGGAGCGCATAAGGAAGCGGCTCTTGGTTTTCGTCAAACAGCAGATAATAATGCTCGCTGAAAAGCGGAATATTATCGACAATATTGTGCGTATCGAGCGCCTTGAAGGCATAGCCGATCCGATACTCTCCCGCCTGTCCGTCCTTCGGAGCGGCAACGGTTTTTGCACAAAGCTGCATTATGCCCGTGACAATCTCAAATATCGCAAAGACAGCCAAAACCACCGCCAACAACGGTATTTTTATCTTGTTCATTACAATCTCCTCTACGAGATATTCAACAGCTCAAGAACTCACCGCCGAATACTCAGATCGCAAACATAATTATGATAAACCCCGCCATCTGGATTATTGCGGCGATCGCCATTGCGCTTACTCCCGCTCCGCCCTTTTTCAGCACGCCCTTTAACACCAAGAGCAGCATAAGAACACAGGTTATGATCGACGTTATCAGAAGTATTCCCGATATTATCTTAAGCGTCGCCTCCGAAACGTACTCGGCGTCGGCGTATTGTCCCGCGTCCACACGACCCAAGCTGCCGAGCTGGGCGTTTATGCTTGTAACGCTGAAGCCATTCTTGCTGCTTGCGCTTTTTATAAGCGCGCTTATCTTGACAGGCGATTTCGCAAGACCGTCGGACGTAAAGTTTTCCTCAAACCACTTTTCGTCCGCTCTTACCAGAAGACTGTTCAGTCCGTCCTCGTTTGTGGTGATGTAAAACCGCTCGGAATATGTCGGGATAATCCCGAACAGCATATGCCGTATTTCGAGGACCTCTTTTGCGAAAAGGACTCTGTATTCGATAACATCGCCGCGCGAGGCTCTGTCAGGATCGGCAGTCTCTGCGAAAAGCTCCGATATCCCCTTGATTATCGTAAAGTAAAACCCCAATATTGCAAGCAGCGCCGCAACAACCAAGCCGAATTTTACCCTCTTACTCATAAGCTCGCTCCGTTTGTTTCGCGCAGAACATCTCTTACATTTTGCGGAAGCGCAAAACAGCCTATATGCACAAATCGGTTGTAATAATAGGTCTTTAACCCCTGAGAAAGCCACCACTCGGCGTTATAATCATCGACGGGGTGGTATTTCTTCGACGCAAACCCGAAAAGCCAGTGTCCCGACGGATAGGTCGGGATATGTGCCTGATATACGAGCGCCGTCGGGAAAAACGACTTTATGCGGCTGTGGGCGCGCTTCATTATCTGTGCGTATTCGTCATAGAAAGTGCTTTCGTGCTGGTTTACCATTATCCCGTCGTCTTTCAGCGCCTTATAGCAGTTTCCGTAAAACTCCTTTGTAAATAAGCCCTCACCCGGTCCGAACGGGTCAGTCGAATCAACTATTATCAGATCGTACTCATTTTCCGCGCCGCGGACAAATTTCAGACCGTCCTCGTAAAAAATATGCACTCTTTTATCATCGAGCGAACAGGTCGTCTGCGGCAGGTATTCCCTGCAAAGCTCGACAACGCGCCTGTCGATCTCAACCATGTCGATATGCTCCACATTCCCGAACCTGCAAAGCTCTCGTATGGTTCCGCCGTCGCCCGCGCCTATGACCAGAACGCGCTTTATATTCGGGTTTACACTGAGCGGAACGTGGGTTATCATCTCGTGATATATCTTCTCGTCCTTTTCCGTAAGCATAAGATATCCGTCAAGCACAAGTATCCTGCCGAAATCGAAGCTTTCGAGAATGTCGATTTTCTGAAACTCGCTCTGTTCCGATACAAGGTGTTCCTTTACCTTGATCGAAAACTGCACTCCCGAGGTATGATTTTCCGTGAACCAAAGTTCCAAATAACCGCTCCCTTCTTAATCAACGCGTAATTCGTAATTGTGCTCTAAGCCATTTATTTAATACCCAAATTTGCTCTTTGCCGCGAAAACAATAATTACGCTTTACGAATTAAACTTCACCTTACCACCTGTAAATATTCTACCTTCATATCGCGGCATCCCGTTACATTACAACCCTTTTCCTTCGCGAAGCTGATGTAATCGAGTATATCGTTCGTTATTTTCTCTCCCGGCGCGAGTATGGGTATCCCCGGAGGATAGCACATAACAAACTCGCTGCAGACCCTGCCCGACGTTTTTTCTATCGGCATCGTGTCCTGCTCGGCGTAAAACGCCTGCTGTGGAGTAGTAACGACTATCGGGTTTATATACTCGTGGTCGAACAGCCCTACGGGAGATTTTCCGTAGATACGCTTTATCTCGCTCAGCGCCCCCAAAAGCCGCTCGATCTCGAGCGCCCTGTCGCCGCCCGTAATTATCGCTAAAATGTTTCCGATATCGCCGAACTCGATCTGTATCCCATACTCATCTCTGAGCAGATCATATACCTCTATCCCCGCAAGTCCGATCTCGCGCGTATGGACCGAAAGCTTTGTTTTGTCGAACGCGCAGAAATCCGCGCCGTTGCATAACTCGCTGCCGAACGCGTAATATCCGCCCGCTTTGTTTATCTCGCTTCGCGCGTATTCCGAAAACTTTACCGTTTTATCGTAAAACTCCGCGCCGTTCTGCGCCAAATTCCTGCGCGCCAAGTCCAGCGACACCATAAGAAGATAACTCGCGCTCGTGGTCTGGGTCAGGTTTATTATCTGACGGACATAGTCCGCGTTTACATTTTTCCCCATAAGCAGGACAGCGCTCTGGGTAAGGCTTCCGCCCGTTTTATGAACCGAAACGGCGCACATATCCGCCCCACAGCTCATTCCGCTCGGAGGAAGATCCGCTCCGAAATAAAAATGCGTTCCGTGAGCCTCGTCGCAAAGCGCCATAAGCCCGTGCTTATGTGCAATATCAACGATCGCCTTCAGATCCGAACAGATGCCGTAATAGGTAGGGTTATTTACCAACACCGCCTTCGCGTCCGGATTTTCGATTATCGCCTTTTCAACGTCCTTCGGGGTCATTCCGAGAGGGATCCCGAGCTGTTTATTTTCGCCGGGATTCACATATACCGGCACCGCCCCGCATACTACAAGCGCGTTTATGGCGCTTCTGTGGACGTTTCGCGGGAGAATTATCTTTTCCCCCGCCTTACATACGGACATTATCATCGCCTGTACGGCGCCCGTCGCGCCGTTTACGATAAAAAACGAGTTTTCTGCTCCGAAAGCGTCCGCGCAAAGCTCCTGTGCTTCCTTAATGACGGAAACGGGGTGGCAGAGGTTGTCGAGGGGCTTCATTGAGTTTACGTCGTTTTTAAGACAGTCAAGCCCCAGAAAATCGGTAAGTACCGTATCTCCTCTCCCGCCCTTATGCCCGGGAACATCAAACGGAACAACGCGGTTTAAACGATGCTCCGTCATGGCTTCATAAAGAGGAGCGCGGGTCTGGTCAAGCACCAACTGTCTCACCTCCAAGTTTTACAATTGACAATTGAAAATTGACCATGGACCATTTCGGTTGCGCCATTCGGGCGCGAATATTTAAATAATATCCGCAAAGCGGACACTTTTAATTGTCAATTATCAATTATACATTGTCAATTATTAATAGATGTTCATTCCGCTGAAGATCTCGATCATCTCGCGCCTTAATCTGTTTGTAATTTCAAGACGCTCCTGAGGGTGGACTTCGTAAGCGTCGGTGTTGAACAGATAATTCTGGAGCTCGATCTCTTTGATAAGCATTTTTGTATGGAAAATATTGGACTGATAAACGTTTACGTCCATTGCGTCATATTTTGTGAGGGTCTCGGGATTTATGAAATCCTGGATAGACGTTATGTTGCTGTCCATAAAAAATTTCTTTCCCGAAACGTCGCGCGTAAAGCCCCTGACGCGGTAATCAATGATAATGATATCCGAATCGAACGAGCCGATAAGATAATCGAGCGTATTCAGCGGCGATATCTCTCCGCAGGTCGCGACGTCTATATCAACGCGAAAGGTTGAGATCGCCTTGTCGGGGTGATACTCGGGAAAAGTATGAACGGTTATATGGCTCTTATCGAGGTGGGCGTGGATAGTATCGCCGTTCATATTGGAAAAAAAGCCCATTCCTTTGTTGCAGGACTCGTCAATATGCGTAGGGTCAATATTTCCCTCCGCAAAAAGAACATTGACCGACGCGCCCTGTGGGTCATAATCCTGTTTTGAAATATTAAGCACAGTCGCTCCGATCTTCTCCGTAACGTCGCACAAAATGCGCGTAAGACGCTCGGAATTATACTGTTCGTCGATATACGAGATATAATCCTTCTGCTCGCGCTCGCTTTTCGCGTAGCAAACATCGTAGATGTTAAAGCTGAGCGTTTTCGTAAGATTATTGAACCCATACAAAGACAGCTTTTTCTCCACTTCCCAATCCCCCTTGAATTAAAATATAAACACAAATTACGTTGGCTTAGCCGATTATTTAAAAAGAATTTCAAAATTCATCACTTGGCGGCACACTTCGCTTCGCTCCGTTTAGCCGTCAAGTGAGAACCGCATAAATTTTTTCGCAGAAAAAATTTATGCTTTTTGAAATTCGTCCCTTGATAAAACGTTGTTATGCGCCAATTTATTTAAATTTGAATTTCAAAATTCATCACTTGACGGCACACTTCGCTCGTTCCTCGCTCCGTTTAGCCGCCAAGTGAGAACCGCGTAATTTTTTCCGCGAAAAAATTTACGCTTTTTGAAATTCGTCCCTTGATAAAACGTTGTTATGCGCCAATTTATTTAATTTTGAAATTCGCGCACGGCTGATCGGAGTTTAATACAGTATGATATAATCAATCTGTGCATTCGTTGAAATTATAACATATTACAGCTAAAAAATCAACAATTTTTTGAAAATATTTTTATATGTTCCCCTATTTATAATAATATTATAATATTATGTTGACAAAAGGGCTGAAAAGTGGTATAATATACTCACTGTGTTGTATTAAATCGCTGTTTTGCGGACAAGGCATTTTGGCGTTAACTATGGGAGGCTATTATGAAAGCAGATTTACATTGCCACACCACAATTTCAGACGGCTCGCTCGGGATCTCTGACATTATCAGACAGGCGGACAGGGACGATGTGCGATGTATAGCCATTACAGACCATGACAGCTTAGCTTCCCTGTCGCGTTCTTCGGTTTTGGGTCAACGGTATAATGTTACTGTTATTCCCGCTGTTGAGTTTTCAGCTTTTGACAATGACCGCCGAAAAAAGGTACATATCATGTGCTATATGCCAAAGAAGCCCGACAGGCTCGAGGGGCTTTGTCTGAGGACAAGCGACGGAAGAATGAAGCTCGGAAAAAGCCTCGCTATGAAGGTCCTTGAAAAATATCCCATAACGCTCGAAAGCATTCTGCGCTATTCGGCGGGAAGCAAGGCGATATACAAATGTCACATAATGCACGCGCTTATGGACTACGGCTATACAACAGAGCTTTACGGAAATGTATATGATGAGATATTTGACGCGAACGAGGGGCTTTGCGCGGAGCAGGTGCAGTCCGAGGCGGATTTTTATCCCGACGTGAGGTTTGTGCTTACGATGATAAAGGCGGCGGGAGGTATCTCCGTCATGGCTCACCCGAAGGTTTTCGACAGCCTTGACTTGCTTGAGGAACTGGCAAAGGAGAAGGTTATCGACGGGGCGGAGGTCTGGCATTCGAGCGCGGACGAGAAATTCCGCGGCGAGGTCTCTCAGATGTGCGAGAAGTATAATTTGATACAGACAGGAGGCTCGGATTTCCACGGCTTTTACAATCACTACGCGATACAGATAGGCTCGCTTACGACGCCCGATGAACAGCTTAAAAAGATCATTACTTTGGAATAATATAGTTGCGGATTCGATTTACAGGAGTGTTGAATAAATGGACAAAACGCAACAGCAAATCAAAGAGTTTCACGAGAGCCTTAAGCCTGTACTCAGCAATGTTTTGGAAGAACATAACAAGAATCCGATTTCCAAAGTGTATGATACGATTGTAAAACCGTGTAAACAACTCATTCAGAAATGCTCCTGCAAAAGCGCTTCGGACATGAGACGTCTGAGATCTTTAACATATTGGCTTTATATTTTCGGATATAAGGAGCTTGCGCTGGAGATATGCGAGCTAGCTTTGAATACAGATTTTTCCTTTGAATATGAGGTTGATGGTATTGCCGATATGTATGGTCTTGAGATCCGTATTGCAAGAGAGCTTTTTAACGAGAATCGGAGCCGCAGTATCCCGACTAATTTAATTGACTTCTATTTTTCAAAAAAGATAAAAAGAGAGCTTGTCTATCCTAAGATACTAAGAGAATACGAAATAGCGTCAGGCAACGGCAGATTTACAGAAACCGAAATGCTTCGTGCGCTCTATAATATGATTGGAAAAAGGGAAACAGGCTTATTCAGCCACCTTAATGAATACGGCGATGAAATTGAAAAATCAATTGCGGACTATATCAGTTATTTGAGAGAAGATTAAATTTTAAGGAGAACAAAAAATGGACATCAAAGAAAAAGCGCTTGAAATGCACGAAAAATGGCAAGGCAAGATTGAGGTCATCTCGCGCGCGCCGATAAAAACGCGCGAGGACTTGTCGATAGCATACACCCCCGGAGTGGCTCAGCCGTGCCTTGAGATACAGAAAGACCCCGAGCTTGCGTACAAGTACACCCGCAGAGGGAATCTTGTCGCGGTAATTACCGACGGAACGGCGGTCTTGGGCTTGGGAGATATCGGCGGACTTGCGGGAATGCCCGTTATGGAGGGAAAATGCTGTTTATTCAAGGAGTTCGGCGGGGTTGACGCGTTTCCTCTTTGTGTAAAGAGCAAGGACGCCGACGAGATCGTCCGCACGATCGAGCTTATCTCGGACAGCTTCGGGGGGATAAACCTTGAGGATATTTCCGCGCCGAGATGTTTTGAGATAGAGGCAAAGCTCAAGGAAAGACTCGATATCCCCGTATTCCACGACGACCAGCACGGAACGGCGATAGTTGTGGGAGCGGCGCTTATAAATGCGGTAAAATGCGCGGAGAAAAAGCTGAGTGACATTACCGTGGTAATCAACGGCGCAGGCTCGGCGGGGATAGCGATAGGAAAATTTTTGCTTAATTTAGGCGTAGGAAACCTCATAATGGTCGATCTTTGCGGAATAATAAACCGTGACGACAAATACGAAAACCCCGCTCACGCTGAGATCGCGCAGCTCACCAACAAGAACAACATAAAAGGTTCTCTCGCGGATGCGCTTC
This sequence comes from Oscillospiraceae bacterium, assembly GCA_022508945.1. Taxonomy (GTDB): domain Bacteria; phylum Bacillota; class Clostridia; order Oscillospirales; family Ruminococcaceae; genus CAG-115. Next base: position 7,261 of record JAFLUE010000040.1, on the reverse strand, counting down.
GCGGAGCGGACGCTTTTGTGGGCGTTTCAAAGCCGAACCTTGTTACTCCCGAAATGGTGAAGTCAATGGCAGAGAAGCCTATTTTGTTCCCCATGGCGAACCCCAACCCCGAGATAACCTACGACCTCGCGAAGGAAAGCGGCGCGTATATTGTCGGTACGGGAAGAAGCGATTATCCGAACCAGATAAACAACGTTCTTGTTTTCCCGGGCATTTTCAAGGGCGCGCTTGCTGTACGCGCAAAGGCTATCACGGAGGAGATGAAGCTTGCGGCGGCAAAGGCGATAGCGGCGCTTGTGCCCGAGGACAAGCTTTCGCCCGAATATATTATCCCGTCCGCTCTCGACAAGAGCGTCGCAGACGCGGTGGCAAGGGCAGTGGCGGACTGCTGGAAGAACAACGCGTAATTCTTAAATTCGTAATTCTTCGGGTCATTACGCTTTCACTCTGCGAATTGTGTATTACTGCTAATTGCAAAACCGAATGCATGACGGTTTCGGGAGAAATTACGCATTAAGCATTACGAATTAAAATATAAAGGAGCTTATTATTATGACTTATGAATACACACCGCGCGGCGTTTGCTCGCAAAAAATGATCTTAGATATCGAAAACAACACCGTTAAAAGCCTTAAGGTAATAGGCGGCTGCAACGGAAATTTGCAGGGAATTTCTAAGCTCGTAGAGGGTCTTTCCTTAGACGAGGTGATAAAAAGACTTGAGGGGATACGCTGCGGAATGAAGCCTACATCCTGCCCCGATCAGCTCGCAAACGCGCTTAAGCTGATAAAGGAGGAAAGCAAATGATCCCCGAGCTTTTTAAAAACGGAAAAACGGTTTTTTCGTTCGAGATCTTTCCGCCTAAAAAGGACGGCTCGATAGAGACCATCTACAAAACGCTTGATGAGCTTTCAGACCTGCATCCCGATTTCATAAGCGTTACATACGGCGCGGGCGGAAGCGTTGCGGGCGCGTCGACCCATGAGATCGCGGGAATAATAAAGAAAAAGTACAATACGAGATGCATAGCCCACCTCACCTGCGTAAACTCCACAAAGGCTGACATCGACCAAGCCATTGAAGAATTCAAGCGCTCAAATGTCAAAAACATTCTCGCGCTGAGAGGGGATATAAATCCCGAAATCGAGCCGAAGCACGAATTTGAACACGCGTCGGATCTTATTTCATATCTGAAGGCCAAGTGTGATATGTCTGTTTCGGGAGCGTGTTATCCGGAGGGTCATGTCGAATCCGGGTCTATTGACGAGGACATTGAAAACCTTAAAATAAAGATAGACGCGGGCGCGGAGCATCTGATCTCTCAGTTGTTTTTCGACAACGGCGCGTTTTACCGCTTTCTCGAAAAGGCACGCGCAAAGGGCATAAATGTTCCGATACAAGCGGGGATAATGCCGTGTGTAAACGCGAATCAGATAAGGCGTATGATCTCGCTTTGCGGAGCGTCGCTGCCCGAAAAATTCACAAAACTCATCGCGCGCTACGGAGACGATCCCGAGGCAATGCGCGAAGCGGGAGTCGCTTATGCGATAGACCAGATCATCGACCTCGCGGCAAACGGCGTTGACGGTATCCACCTTTACACGATGAACAATCCGGGCGTCGCGCGGAAGATATGCGAAAGCGTTTCAAATGTTTTAGCAAACATAAAGAAGGAATAAATATGGAAAACGATATACTTAAAATAGGCAAAAAAGAATTTCACTCGCGTTTTATCCTCGGAAGCGGGAAGTTTGATCTTGACCTTATAAACGCGGCAATAAAAAACGCGGGCGCGGAGATAATAACGCTCGCGGTTCGCAGAACAAACAGCTTTACGGGAAATATTCTCGATTATATTCCGAGCGGGGTGACGCTGCTTCCGAATACATCGGGGGCAAGAACCGCCGAGGAAGCCGTTAAGATCGCGAAGCTTGCGCGGGAGATCGGCTGCGGCGAGTTCATAAAGATCGAGATAATACGCGACTCGAAATACCTCCTCCCCGACAACTACGAAACCGCCAGAGCCTGTGAAATGCTCGCAAAGGACGGATTTACGCCGCTTCCGTATATGTACCCCGACCTATACGCGGCGCGCGATATGCAAAACGCGGGCGCGGCGGCGATCATGCCGCTCGCGGCTCCGATAGGTTCAAACAAGGGGCTTTCGACAAGGGATTTTATCCGCATTTTAATCGAGGAAATTGACCTGCCGATAATCGTTGACGCGGGCATAGGCAGACCCTCACAAGCGTGTGAGGCTATGGAAATGGGCGCGGCGGCGGTTATGGCGAACACGGCTATCGCTACGGCGGGAAATATCGTGCAGATGGCCGAGGCGTTCAAAAACGCGATAAACGCGGGACGCGCGGCTTATCTCGCGGGAATGGGCAGGGTCATTGACAAGGCCTCCGCAAGCTCCCCGCTTACGGGCTTTTTAAGCGAATGATGGACATAAGCGAACTGAAAATTGACCGCAAAAATGCATACAGGTATATGGGCTTTCGTCAGCCGTTTTCACAAAACGTTGACGAAGAGACCGCTAAAACCGCGGACAAGTGCGAAGCGGAGCTGATTTCCGTTTCGGAGCCGAGGTTTACGTGGCGGGTTTTCGGCATTATAAGACGCGGGGATGGGCTTTTTCTTGACGGCTGCGAGCTTGAGCTTGAGGGAAAGAGCATCAAAAACCACCTCGAGGGCTGTGAAAAGGCGGCGATAGTTTGCTCGACGCTGTCGGCGGACTGTGATAAATACATAGCGAAAGCGGGAATCCGCGGCGCGCTCGAAATGCTTGTGAGCGATGCGCTCGCGAGCGCGTATATTGAGCAGATAAGCGAAAAAGCCCTTTCTGACCTGCTTAGCAAACACCCTGACTATTCTGCGACGTGGATTTTCGGCGCGGGATACGGGGATTTTCCGCTCGGCGTGCTTCCTAAGCTCATTTCGGCGGCTGACGCAACGCGCCATATCGGCATTTCAACAACCGCGGCAAACACCCTCACTCCCTCAAAATCCATTGTAGGAATAGCGGGGCTGTCCAAAGAGAAATTATGCAATCAAGAAAAGAACTGTGCGAACTGTAATATGCGTGAAAAATGCGCGTTCAGAAGTCAGAGGTAAGAAGTAAGAGATAAGAATAAAGCGCGTTCCGATTTGGAACGCGCTCTACGTTTATGAGGATTTAGGAGAACTCGTGATTATTTTCTCTTGCGGCTCACAACTACTGCCGCGCCAGCGAGTGCAATTACTCCAAGTGTCACTGCTATGCCCTCAAAGCCCGTGTCGGGATTCGGCTGAGGCTTGTGTTCGGAACCGGTGTCGGAGTCGGGCTTGGAATCGGGCTCGGAATCAGGCTCGGAATCAGGCTCGGAATCGGGTTCGGAATCGGGTTCGGAATCAGGCTCGGAATCGGGCTCGGAATCTGCCGCAGCAAGCACAAGACTCATCGTCTGCATTTCTGCCGTGTCGGTAACAACAAGCGTATTGCCGGTGAGCTTGTAGTCCGTGCTGTTTACCTCGACGGTATATTCGCCCGCGGCAACATCGTAAAGCGTAACACCGCTTTCGGGATATTTCATCTCAGTAATTATCTTTTCGAATCTTAACGCCAGCTTGACATATTGGTTATTTTGTCCGCCGCCGCTCGGTCTGTAACGAGTTATATAGCTGAGATACGGCGCATCCTTGAGTACCCACAGTTCAAGGTAGCCGTCTTCATCGGGAATGTCGGCAGAACCTACCGAGCCCGAGTTGAAGGCATATCCGACATACATCAGCTTGCCGTCTTCGGTCTCAACAGCATTTCCGAGAGGATACCAAATATCACTGTCATCATTGTAAACACCGCGCATCGTAAGGTCGTTTGCATTTACCAGACCGCCCATAGCCGATGCGTGTATGCGAAGCTTTACATATTCCTTAGGCTCGTCGTAAATAATTACATCCTTGTTAAAGATGTTTCCACCGTTAATGTCCAGCATGTATTTGCCTGCCGGTATATCATTTACATATGTAGTTCCGGCATTCTCATAAAGCATATACGCAGGGGTTATTGGCTCGTTTTCCTTTCCGTCTTCAAAGTTATCTCTTGAAGTTTTGACCTGAAACCGAGTAGTCGTATCGCCTCTATTGGCATATTCCTCGCTGACGTCAAGTACGAACGTGTTCGGTTCTACGATCATTGTGTCGACTATCTCATACGCACCTATATCAAAATACCCCAAATAGAGCTCGTCGCTCAGGGCTAACCGCAAAGAATTCAGCTCATCTTTGCTTGCCGATATACGATTACCATGAGGGAATACGGCTAAGGGTGAGGCATCAGTCAGATCGCTCAGCTTGACGGTCCTATAATAATCGTTCCCGAGCCTTGCTCTTAAAGCATTGTCATTTGTTATGCCTGTGATACTTGTGCAGCCCGCGTTAGAATCAACGTCAATCGATTTCATATTGCCATAGAATGTTCCGATGACCTCGCCGTCTTTCTTTATAGTAAAGGTAAGCCTTGAAGTGTCAATATCTCCTGCGTCAAGGATGATATTCAGATAGGGCTTGTTGATATGAACCGTTCCTATTTCCTCTGCGGTCGCTTTGTTTTCATTTTCAAGATAGTAAGAACGATCAGCCGAAGCCGAAACCGCCGTCAAAGCAACCGTCGCTGCCACAGCGATAACAGCCGCGCCAAATCTCCTTAATTTCATAATTTATTCCTCCATGTTTATTTTCTCGCGCTTTCGCGCTTCGCAGAATATTATATCACACAAATTTGAATTTGTCAAGTATTTCTATCAAAAATGATTGTAAATTCATTTGTTTTGTGTCAAGTGATATAATCAAGAATTGGTGCAAATAATAGTATCATCAATGATACAATAAACATCAATAAGAGGTGTTTAATATGACAATACTGTACGATTTATGCAATCGGATTGTTGAATTGAGAAACAAATTCGGTATCACTCAGGCGGATCTTGCGAGAAGGCTCGGCATATCGCGCAGCGCGGTGAACTCTTGGGAAATGGGCTTGTCTATTCCTCAGCTTAAGCACGTCATAGAAATGGCGCGTATCTTCAACACAACCGTTGACGGAATGCTGAATACTTCCGAGCAGGTAGTCGTAAATATCACCGAGCTTTCCGAAAAAGAACAGCAGGTAATTTTCAATATGGTTGACTGCCTGAAAAAAAATCAAAAATAAACAGGACGCCCGAAAGCGTCCTGTTGTTTTATTGCTTTTGATTATTTTTTGATTTCAGTACCCGCGGGGAGCATATCATAGCGCGAGAACTGAGAGGTGAACTCGCCGAGACCCTGGGTTATCTGCCTCAAAACAAGCGCGAAATCCATCATCTCCGCATCGGGAGCTTCGGCGTTCAACTCGCTCATTCCGTCGCCTATGCTGTTCATTCCGAGAACAGAGCCTCTGCGCTTTGACAAAACGCTTATGATATCGCCCTGCTTGTCGTCGGGAACGAGTATCTTATAGCTGCTGAGCGGTTCGAGCAGATACGGGTCTGCCTGCTCCATACAGCTCTTGAACGCCATTGACGCGGCTGTTTTGAACGCAAGCTCGGAGCTGTCTACGGGGTGGTAGCTTCCGTCAACGAGGGTCGCTTTAAGCCTTACCACGGGATAGCCGCCTATTGAACCCTTTTCGCAGGACTCCTGCAAGCCCTTTTCTATCGCGGGGAAGAAATTCTTCGGCACAGAGCCGCCGAAGATCTTTTCCTCAAACTTCATCTCCTCGCCGTCATAAGGCTCGAACTCGATCTTAACATGTCCGTACTGACCGTGACCGCCGGACTGTTTTTTGTGCTTGGCTTCGATAAGCACCTTTTTGCGGATAGCCTCGCGGTATGCGACCTTCGGCTCGGACAGCACAACGTCAATGCCGAATTTGCTCTTGAGCTTAGCTACCGCGACATCGAGGTGCTGTTCGCCAAGACCGCCGATAATGCGCTCGTGGGTCTCGTGATTGTGAACGTATTCGAGTGTTCTGTCTTCCTCAAGCAAGCGGCGGATAGCTGTTCCGAGCTTGCTCTCGTCGCCGTTTGCGGCGATCTTTACTGCGCGGAAATAGCAGGCGTTCGGAAACTCCATTGTCTCAAGCGCCTTCAGGTCTGACGGGTCGCAGAGCGTGTCGCCTGTATTCGCCTCGAGCTTCGTCAGCGCGCATATATCGCCCGCGTTTATTTCGGCAGCCTCCTCCTGGTTCTTTCCGACAACTGTCATAAGCTTTCCGAAGCGAAGCTCCGCGCCGCTCGTCGAAACGGGAACGGTTTTTGAGGTTAGCTTGCCCTGTACTACCTTTACATAGCTTATCTTTCCGACAAACGGGTCTGCGACGGTCTTGAAAATAACGCCCTTAAACGGCTTTGTTTCGTCATATTCAACAGGCTTTCCGTCAATTTTCTCGAGCTTTCTTTCGTTCGGCGACGGAAGCATTGCCGCTACAGCGTCAAGCAGCATATCAACTCCCGAAAGAGTATCGTTCGCACAGCACACAACGGGCGTTATCGTTCCGTTTTCAACGCCGTCATGTATTCCCTTTACAAGCTCCTCCTGAGTAAACTCCTCCTCATTGAAAAACTTGTCCATAAATTCCTCGTTTGTTTCGGCTACAGCCTCCGCCATTGCCGCGCGGAGACCCGCGATACGGTTTTCGGACGCGGGCATCTCGACCTCAGTCGGAACACCCTTTTTATCATATTTGTATGCTTTCATTGTAAGCAGGTTTATGTATGCCTCTACGGGACCGTTTTTATCGTAAGGAACAACTATCGGGCAGACCGTCGGACCGAACTCGGTCTTCATCTGTGTGAAAACGCGGTAGAAGTCGCTGTTTTCAACCTCCATACAGGTGACAGCCAGCATACAAGCCTTGTTATACTTCATCGCGAGCTTATAAGCCTTCTGTGTTCCGGCGCAGACGCCGTCCTTTCCGTTTACGCATATTATAACGCTTTCCGCCGCGCGAACGCCCTCATACATACCGCCGACAAAATCAAACTGTCCGGGAGCGTCAATGACGTTTATTTTCTTGTTCTTCCAGACCATATTCGCAGCAGAAGCGTTTATTGAAATCTTGCGCTTTATCTCCTCAGCGTCAAAATCGCAGACAGTGTTTCCGTCAGCAATAGTACCGATCCTGTCCGTCAAACCGCACTTATAGAGCATCGCCTCGGCAAGCGCGGTCTTGCCGCTTCCACCGTGTCCCGCAAGAACCACGTTTCTTATAGCGTCAGCCGAAAAAGTTTTCATATAA
>JAFLUE010000004.1:25087-40035 GCA_022508945.1 Oscillospiraceae bacterium | reverse complement strand
AATTTCAAAAATCGGCAGGCGCGGCGGAGCAAAGCACAGCCGCGTTTGCCGGATTGTGAAATGCGGGGTTTTGCCCTAAGGGAAAAGCGCCGCATTGCACGGTTTTGAAATTTCTTTTTAAATCATTCCGCCAAAACAACGCTATCACACCAACTCACTGTCAATCCTCGCGTACTGCTCAAGTACCGCGTAAAATTCGGGCTTTTGCTTTCTGAAGTTTATCGGCTTAAATGTAACACTGTCAACAAAGCCGTGGGAGCTTGTCCCTTCCGCGAGTATATCGCTCTCGCCTTTTCTTGTCACAGTATAGGAAAACTCTATCCTCGCCGCGTTCAGGCGTGTTATTTTTGCCGTAATAAGAAGAACGTCGTCATATTTCGCGGGAAATCTGTACTTGCAGGTGATACCCGCCACCGGCAGCATGATCCCCGCCTTTTCAATTTCCGCATAGCTCATTCCCGCGGCTTTTATATAGTCTGTTCTCGCTATTTCAAACCAGATCGGATATACCGCGTGGTGTACGACTCCCATACAGTCGGTTTCCGCATAGCGCACGGTAATTTCCGTAGTATTTGCCATAAAAACCTCCGATGATTTAAGGCAGCACCGCACAAAGACCGCCTGACGGCTTTGTACGGTATTGCCATAATGCGTATTTTTTTCATTATGTATCAAGCCGCACAAAGCGCACTTCTTAACTAATAAATTGCAATTCGCAAACGCCGCAGCTTGATACATAATTACGCATTACGAATTACGAGTTGAATTCACTTCTTCCACATCGCGGGAGTAAACAGCAGGAGCATCGGGAACAGCTCGAGCCTTCCCGCAAGCATATCAAAAATAAGCACGATCTTACTCGGTATGGAAAAGAATCCGAAATTCGCCGCAGGTCCTACCATCTCAAGTCCGGGACCTATGTTGTTTATCGCCGACACGACCGCCGTAAAGTTTGTGATAAGGTCGTGGTTATCAAACGAGATGATGCCGAGCGACGCCACAAACACCGCCAGATACGCGACTATATAAACGCTTACGGAGCGCACCGTCTCGCTGTCGACCGAGTGTCCGTCGAGCTTTATGTTCTTGACCTGCTTCGGGTGAACCATAACAAGCAGCTCCCTGCCCAAATTCTTGAACAGGATCATCAGCCTCGAGACCTTCATGCCTCCGCCCGTGCTTCCCGCACAGGCTCCCACAAACATAAGCAGCACCAGTATCGTTCTCGAAAGCTCGGGCCACAAATTGAAATCCACCGTCGAAAAGCCCGACGTTGAAATAACGGACGATACCGCGAACGACGAATCAAGCAGCGCCCTTCCGAAGCTGCTGAAGCTTTCCATGATATTAAATGCAATAATAAGAACAGAAACCGTCACTATCCCGAAAAATACGCGGACCTCCGAGCTTAGCGCCTCGCGGAGCTTTCCCTTTATAAGGAAGAAATAGCTGTTGAAATTCACCGAAAACAGCAGCATAAACACAATAACAATGACCTGGTTATATACCGAAAAACCGCCGATGCTGCTGTTGTATATACCGAAGCCGCCCGTACCCGCCGTCGCAAACGCGGTGTTGAGCGCCTCAAACGGCGTCATTCCGCCGAAAAGCAAAAGTATAAACTCCGCCAGTGTAAGAACAAAATAGATCATGTACAGCAAAAGCGCTGTCGTTTTTACTCTCGGAACAAGCTTGCTGACTGAGGGACCAGGGGACTCCGCTTTCATTATGTGCATATTCTGAGCGCCCGACAAATGTACGAACGCCATAATGAACACAAGCACGCCCATTCCCCCGACCCAGTGTGTAAAGCTTCTCCACATAAGCATGGACTTCGAGAGCTTTTCCACGTCGCTCAGTATGCTCGCGCCGGTAGTAGTAAAGCCCGAGACTGTCTCAAAAAGCGCGTCGATAAACGACGGTATCTCCCCCGAAAGGAAAAACGGAAGCGAACCGAATACCGACAATACTATCCAGCTCAGCGAAACTATCACAAAGCCCTCGCGCGAATAAAGCTTCATATTCTGCGGCTTCTTTATTTTCGTAAGCAGCATGCCGATCGAAACGCATACCGCCGCTGTCGCCAGAAACCACCATACCGCGCTTTCGCCGAAGCATATGGCGGTCAGTACGGGAACAGCCATAAAGATTGCTTCAAAAATCAATATCCAGCCAAGGATATATGTTATCATTCTGTAATTCATAAAAATTCCCCGTTATCTGAGAATATCCGTTATGTCGTGAAGCTCCGAACGGTCGGAAACAATAACCACCGTATCACCAGGTTCGATCATATCCGAGCCGCGCGGAATAACAACATTCTTTCCGCGCAGGATCGCCGCGACAAGTATTCCGTCCTTGAGTTTAAGCTTCATAAGCGGTGTTCCCGTAACGGAGTTTGAGTCTTTTATGACAAACTCCGCCGCCTCGATCTTTCCCTTTATGACCTGATGCAGCTGCTCGACGTTGCTCCCCTGGGCGTTTTTAAGCGAGCGTACATAGCGTACTATCAGGTCTGAGGTTATGCTTTTCGGATAAATTATGGTATCGAGGTCGAGATGTTTTATAACGTCCTCAAAATCGATTCGGTTTATCTTAGTGACAAGCTTCGCGTTTCCCGCGCTGTGCGCGAAAAGCGACAGCAGAATATTTTCCTCGTCAAGATTTGTCAGCGCCACAAACGCTCCCGCCTGGGCAAGCCCTTCCTCAAGCAGCACCTCCTGGTCGGACGCGTCGCCGTTTATGACCGTAACGGAGTTCCCCCAGAGCGCGCAAAGCTCCTCGCTGCGCTTTGTGTCCTTTTCGATGAGCTTTACGGAGATCCCGTAATTCACCAGGATATCGCAAAGATAATGCCCCAGCTCTCCGCCGCCCGCGATCATAGCGTCCTTTACGGATTTCGACTTGTAGTTTATTTTTCTGAAGAAATCGTTTGCCTTTTTCGGTGACGCAATTATAGAGATAACATCTCGCTCTTCAAAAACAGTATTTCCGTTTGCTATGTAGGCTTCGTCGCCACGCTCTATGGTACATACAAGCACATCGCACCCAAGCTTTGAGGAAAGATCCTTTACCGCCACCCCGACCAGCGGGCAGTTTTCGGGAAGCTTCAGCTTTATAAGCTCGACCCTGCCCCTGCAAAACGTGTCAATATTTATTGCGGACGGAAAGCGCAATACCCTCGCGATCTCCTCTGCGGCAGCCTGCTCGGGGTTTATGACCATAGCAAGTCCCAGCTCGTCCTTCAAAAACGGAGCCTCGCTGCTGTACTGCGGACTTCTGACGCGGGCGATGGTCTTACAGTTACCCGCTTTTTTCGCTATCAGACAGCACAAAAGGTTAAGCTCGTCCGAACCCGTTACAGCTATCATCAGATCCGCGTTCTCGATCCCCGCCTCTTGCTGGACAAGATGTGTCGCTCCGTTTCCGTTTACGCCCATAACGTCGCATTTCGAGGACACGGCGTTGAGCTTTTTCATATCCATATCAATAACGGTGATATTGTTTCCCTGTTCGTTAAGCTGCTCCGCAAGAGCCTCTCCGACTTTTCCGCAGCCTATAATGATAATATTCAAAGACAGTCCGTCCTCCTCATCTTTAATACAGTTTGGTAAAAAACTGTTATCCACAGTACATTATAAACCATTTTCAAACAAATGTCAACAAATTTCTGAAAACAGTGGTTTTTTTACAAAAAACACATCGAAACGACCGCCCCGTTTGTAAAACAGGACCAAATTTGTTTGTGTTTATGATACAAAACGGTCGTTTTATATAGTTCATTTATCCCTCGATATAAGAACAATATATAGAAAATTAAGTGTAAATTAAATCAAAGCTATTGACTTTGTATAAAAGAAATGATATAATAATAAGTAATAATATCTCTCATTTGGAAATTGATTAGGACTCGGAGGAGTTTATATGTTTAAAGGAATTACTGAAAAAATAAGGAAAATAGCTTCGGTATTGATAGTACTCGCTGTTGCTGTGGGAGTTTTCTCGGGCTGTGAAAGCCAAAAGGAGCTTGAGACCGTGACTCTGTCGGTATGGTGTGCAGCGGAAGATATGCCGATGATAGAACAAATGGTCGAAGCTTTCAAGGAAAAGTATAAGGACGAGGCTAACTTTTCAATAACAATAAGCGCCGAGGGCGAGGATACCTGCAGAGATACGATACTCGCCAACCCCGAAGCGGCGGCGGATGTTTTCTCGTTTGCCGCAGACCAGTTTAATTCGCTTTGCGACGCGGGCGCTCTTCTTCAGATCACCGAAAACGCGGACAAGATCATTGAGGAAAACGGTACTTTATCGAGCGGCGCGGTCATAAGCGCTACCCGCGACGGAAAGCTTTATGCCTATCCCGCTACCGCGAGCAACGGCTATTTTCTGTATTACAACTCAAAGTATTTTACCGAGGAAGATGTAAAAAGCTTTGACAGGATACTTGAGGTTGCCGCGAATAACGGCAAAAAGATAACGATGGATTTCGGAAGCGGCTGGTATATCTACTCGTTTTTCAAAGGCGCGGGGCTTGAGGTAACGCTGAGCGATAACGGAAAAACCAACGTCTGCAACTGGAACACAACAAGCGGTAAATATACAGGCAAAGACGTTGCGGAAGCTATGCTGAAGATCGCCGAGCACGAGGGTTTTCTCGCAGCAGGCGATGATACGCTTAAGTCCGGCGCGAAGGACGGCTCGGTTATCGCGGGCATAAGCGGAACATGGCTTTCGACCGATATAAAGGAAGCCTTCGGCGAAGGATACGCCGCGGCAAAGCTTCCCGAATACACTATAAATGGCGACAGTGTGCAGATGCACTCGTTCGCGGGATACAAGCTGATAGGAGCAAGCGCATATACCGATGAGCCGCTGTGGTCACAGCGCCTTGCTGAGTGGCTGACAAACGAGGAAAACCAGCTTACGCGCTTCAGAGAACGCGGTGAGGGTCCGTCAAACGTAAACGCTGCCTCTACAAGTGAGGTTCAGGCTTCTATTGCTATTGCGGCACTTGGCAAGCAGGCAATGTACGGTCATCTTCAGAACGTCGCAGACACTTTCTGGAATCCGACAAATATCTTCGGAAATACCATTGCAGCAAGAAATATGGACAACATCGATCTTCAGACGCTTCTTGATACAATGGTAAACGGAATTACGGCTTTGCCGGAGAGTTGATTTTACATAAAGGAAAAATAATTTAAGGGAAACCTCTAAAACCGATTTGATAAAGAAGAACCGGCGAAGCAGGGCTTTACGCTTTGCGAAGAGGGTTGACGCAGCAGACGGCGTGATATGCCGTTTTTTCCTCAAACAAGGTTTCAGAGGTGACCTAAGGTGAAGAACATTCCGCTGAGAATATTCATTTTGATTTTAATTGCGGGGATAATAGGAATTGTGGGAGTTTCGATTCTCACAATAGATATTACTGTACTTTCGGACACCTACAACGATATTATAAACGACCATACCGAGACCCTTAAAACAACAAGCGACATAAGATCACTGATGTATAAGCACCAGTCAATCATATCAAAACATATATCAGCGGATAATGAGCAGAAGTTTGAAGAGTACGAGGCGGCCGCCGGTGAAATAGAGGTAATTCTTAAAGCGGAGTTTTCCCAATTCGGAGAAAAAATGAAGGGCGGCGAGCGTGAACAGATATACCACGAAGCCTACACAAGCTATCTCAGTTATCTTTCAAATTCCAAAACAGCGCTTAATTTCAGCGTTGCGGGACAGGACAAAACCGCTAATTATTATGTGGTGTACGTAATGGACGACAGTGTAAGGAGCGTAAACGAGGCGTTTGACCGCCTTGATAAGTACGCCGAAGCAGAAATTACAAGCGCCACGGAGAAAATGAATTCGTATATAGAGTTTTCGACAATAAGCGCGTTTACGGCTATTCCTGTTATAGCGGCGGCGGTTATAATATGCTCGATTTCGTGTTTCAAAATCACTTCAAATCTCAACAGCTACAAAAATAAACTCGAAATTGATATCATAAACAAAAACAAAGCCCTGCACGAGCATGATGAAAAAATGCTCCAGCTTCAGAATTCGACTATCATCGGAATGGCTACACTCATCGAAAGCCGCGACGGGGATACCGGCGAACACGTCAAGCGCACAAGCGTCTATGTCGCGATGTTAGCACAGGCGGCAAAGCTCGAGGGATATGAGGTACAGACGCTTACCGATTCTTATATCGAGCTTCTTATAAAAGCCGCGCCGCTGCATGATATAGGGAAAATAGCGGTTTCGGACACGATCCTGCTTAAACCCTCACGGCTTACTCAGGACGAGTTTGAAAAAATGAAGTACCATGCCCTTGAGGGAGGGCGCATCGTCCGCAACGTTATTGGAGGCATCGGCGACGAGGAATATATCGGAATTGCGTCGGACGTAGCCGCATATCACCACGAAAAATGGGACGGAAGCGGCTATAACAAAGGGCTTTCAGGAACGGATATCCCGCTTTGTGCAAGAATTATGGCGATCGCGGATGTGTTTGACGCACTTATCTCAAAGCGCTGTTATAAGGAAAAATATCCGCTTGACGAGGCGTTCAAAATAATCGGCGACTCCGCTGGAACTCATTTTGACCCGACGCTTACGGCTATTTTCCTGCATATCCGTCCGCAGATCGAGGCTTATCTGAATTCGATAAAGGAGTAAATATGGCAAGAATAAACGGAGAAGAAATAAACGCCGAAAATGCGCTCATTTCCGATTTTTTAGCGGAAAAGGGATATTCCCCCGAGCGCGTGGCGGTCATGATAAACGGCGAGATCTTACCGAAGGATGACTACTCGAAAACCGCTATATCCGACAGCGACGAGGTCGAGATCGTGGGATTTGTCGGGGGCGGCTGATATAAAACCCATTATACAAAAGCATACCAAAAGTCCTTGAAAGGGAGTCGGATAAAGAAAGCCATCCTGACGGCGGCTTTCTTTATAAAGGCTTCCCTCAGAAAAATAAAAGCAGTGCTTCGTATATTGCAGCATAGATTTTGGAAATGTATCATATTAAATAATATACTTTTTATGCAAGCCAAACCGTTTCACAACGGTTTTTTGTTTGCCGTTTATTGAACACAGAACATTAAAATAAGGAAGGGACAAAAAGTGGAAAGAATCGACCATATGACTTACCTGCCGGATATGGAGGTTATTGATTCCGACATAGGCGACCAAGTTATTGAGAAAATGGAGGCTTATGACTGTACAAAATACACCGAAGCCGATGTAAGGCGCGCGCTTTTGGCGGAATATCCGTCTGTTGAGGATCTCGCGGCGCTGCTTTCACCCGCGGCGGAACCGTTTTTGGAGGAAATGGCAAAAAAGGCGACCGCCGAGACCCGAAAGCATTTCGGAAACAGCGTCTATCTTTTCACGCCGCTTTATATCTCGAATTACTGCGAAAACTACTGTGTATACTGCGGCTTCAACTGTCATAACAATATACGCCGCGCAAAGCTTGAGCCTGACGGGATAAGACGGGAAATGGAAGCTATCGCGAAGACCGGAATGGAAGAGATACTTATTCTCACGGGCGAAAGCCGAAAGATGTCCGACGTTGAGTATATCGGAAAAGCGTGTTCCATCGCGCACGAGTACTTTAAAAATGTCGGGATAGAGGTTTATCCGATGAACACGGATGAATATAAATATGTTCACGAGTGCGGAGCGGACTATGTCACTGTCTTTCAGGAAACCTACAACTCCGACAAGTACGAAAAGCTCCATTTAGGCGGACACAAGCGCGTTTTCCCCTACCGCCTGAACGCGCAGGAGCGCGCGATACGCGGGGGAATGAGGGGAGTTGCGTTTGCGGCGCTGTTAGGGCTTGACGATTTCCGAAAGGACGCTTTCGCGACGGGTGTTCATGCATATCTGCTCCAGCGCAAATATCCTCACGCGGAGATATCGTTCTCCTGTCCGCGCCTGCGTCCGATCGTAAACAACGACAAGATAAACCCGCGCGATGTTCACGAAAAACAGCTTTTGCAGGTAATGACGGCGTTTCGTATTTTTATGCCGTTTGCGGGGCTTACGATCTCAACGCGCGAGCGGGCCGGCTTTAGGGATAATGTTGTCGGAATGTGCGCGACAAAAATTTCGGCAGGAGTAAGCACGGGCATCGGCTCGCACACCGAGGAAGATCCTCTCGGCGACAACCAGTTTGAAATAAGCGACGGAAGAACTCTCGGCGAGGTCTGCGGGGCTATTCGCTCGCGCGGACTTCAGCCCGTGATGAATGATTATGTTTATGTCAGGTAAAATGTTCAAAGACCGCGAAAAAATTATATGCGTTACAAACAGGAGGCTCTGCGAAATTCCGCTTGAAGAACGGCTCGGGGAGCTTGCGAAGGCGGGGATACGGAGGGTCATACTCCGCGAAAAGGATCTGAGCGAGGAAGAATACATTGCTCTCGCAAGAAAGCTTACGGGGATATCCGGACTTGAGCTTACCCTGCATAATTTCCCGAACGCGGCGAGAGAGCTTTGCATAAGCCGAATACATCTTCCGCTTTATATGCTTACGGCAGAGATATGCGCGGAATTTGAAACGGCAGGCGCTTCGGTCCACAGTGCTGAGGAAGCGCGTGAGGCAGAGCGCTTAGGCGCGTCATATGTTATTGCGGGGCATATTTTTGCTACCGATTGTAAGAGGGAGCTGCCGCCGCGCGGGCTTGATTTTTTGAAGGAGGTCTGCGGTTCGGTTGGAATTCCGGTTTATGCTATTGGCGGTATAACCCCCGAAAACGCGCAAAGCGTATTGAATGCGGGGGCGGCGGGAGTTTGTGTGATGTCGGGATTAATGCGATAAACCACAAAATGACTGCGTGCAAAAAGGCTTTGGGGAAAGGGATTCGGGGCGCATTATGCCCTTTCTTCAGAAAGGGTTTTCCCCGAAATTATACAAATAACAGTATCAAGCCTATAAAACAGCGCAAATATAAAAATGGCTGCGTGCGGAAAATTCTTGTTTTCCACGCACTAAGTAACAAAAACAAAGCTCCGAGCAAAGTCGGAGCTTTTTATTGTATGTAGCAATAAGTTCGTGCGCTTTTGCCCGCAGCAAAGCCATTTGTAGTGCGGTGAGCAATATCGGTATAACAAAATTAAAGCGTCATATTTCCCTTTATGGTAGAGCGAACTTCCATCTTCCCTGTTTCGGGATAGAAAAATACCGTTCGACCGTAATTCGCGCCCGTGTCCTCGGCAATGATCGGGATTCTAAGCTCCGACAAAGCCTTCTTCACGGCAATGACGTTTCTCTCGCCAATGTTGAATTTATCGTTCGATATAGCGAACATCGTCGCCCCGCCCGCAATTTTCGAGCGCATACGCATTCTGGAAGCACCCATGCTCTCCATCTGCTTTATCATCATGGGGAGCGCCGTATCCGCAAATCTCATCGGCGTTGAGGAACCGTTTACAGCGGTAGAGCTGTCGGGGAGCATAATGTGCGAAAGTCCCGCGATCCCCGTCTGATCGTCAATCACGCATATCCCCACGCATGAACCAAGCGCGTATGTTACCAACACGTCTGGCTTTTTACAAATCTTAAAATCACCAATTCCAATCGTTAAATTAGCCATCGATAACACCAAGCTTCTTCATTAAAGTATCAAGAGATTCCATATCGGGAATAAGAATGATGTTTGACTTTATGTCGACACCGTCAATTACAAATCCGTCGTTTATATACAAGACCTTATCGCCGACTTCCGCAAATGTTGCCACAGGAACGCTCATGATCGCGCCCAACATATCCACGTTCATTGAAGGCGTACTCATGTCGATCGTAAGGTCTGTAAGCTTTGAGATCGCCTGAAGATACGAGCCTGCCATGATATTTCCCATTTCCTTGATTACCGAATAATCCATTTCATCAAGGTCGGCCGCGTGTACATAGTCTTTTCCGAGAAATGTATTAAGCGCGATATTTGCGAAGCTGTCCTCAAGCAAAAACATTATGATACCGCAGATGTCTACGCTAAGGTCAACAAGAATGCCCGTGATTATCTTTTCGGGACCGCCCATTTCTTCGATAACTTCATCAAAATCCAAAACCTTTACATCCGGCACCCTCATCTGAACACTTTTTCCGAGCATCTGAGACAACGCCGACGCCGCGCTTCCCGAACCGATGTTGCCTATTTCCTTTAGGCAGTCCAACGCGATCGGAGAAAGCTCTCCATAATTACTATACATAATAATTCCCCTGTTAATTTCTCAAATAATGCGCCCGAATAATTTCAAAGCGCATTTTTTATTTTATCTTAAATTATTCGCAATCCTCGCAAGCTCATCTGCCGTAGTAACAACTCTCGAGCTTATCTGATATGCTCTTTGAGTTTCGATAAGCTTTACCATCTGAGTAGCCAGGTCTACGTTTGATACAATAAGCACGCCCTGAAGCTTTTCCTCGTTCAGATTAGCCACAGGCTCGCCGCTTCTTCCCGTCGCGGAATAGCGGTTTGTTCCGAGCGCGTCAAGCCCGTAAGGGTTCGGAAAATCATACACGCCTACCATATCTCTGAGCGCGCCGTAATCCACGCTGCTGCTGTTCTCGTCCTCAAACGGCACAATAATGCGGTTTCCTTCGTAGTCGAGAACATACTCTCCCGCGTCGCTTACAAGATACCAGTCCCCGTCCTCCGCCGCTTCGCCGTTTTCATTGAGCTGCGTCATCGCAAACGAACCGTCGCGGGTATAGTGCGTTTCGCCCCAGCGATCCTGCACAGCGAAAAATCCTTCTCCCGCTATCGCAAAGTCAAGGAACATTCCCGTTTCGTAGAAATGCGACTCGCTGAACATAAAAGCGGTCTTTTGCAGATAAACGCCGTGACCTGTCTGCCAGTCGTTTTCAAGAATGTCCTTCTGTCCGTCGTTATCCGAATCCACAAAATCCCTGCGGTAGCTTTCGTAAATACAGTCCGCAAAATCCGGTCTTAATGTCTGATAACCGTATGTATTAAGATTGGCGATGTTGTTTCCGTAAACCTCAAGCGCCTTTGCCTGAGCTATCATCGCGCTCTTTCCCGTATGAAAAGATATATTCATAAACTAAGCCCTCCGTTATACTTTCCTGCAAAGACTTGCTTTCTGCTGGTTTATGCTGTCGCAGATCTTGAAAATCTCGCTGTTGGCTTCAAAAAGCCTGTTCGCGTTCATCATCATCGCCAGCTCGTAGTTCCAATCGACATTCGAGCGCTCATACGCGCCCTGTATTATGTCGTACTTCATGTCCTCGGGAGGCTCCTGGGCGTTCACCTCGGTAAACATATTCACTCCGAATTTCGTAACATCGGATTCGGGGTCTATATAGCTCAGCCTCAGCCTGTCAACAAACTGACCGTCCTGATATATCGCTCCGTCAACATCAATAACGAAGTCCTTTGTTCCGAGGTATATCTCGCCTCTTTCTCCGAGAACTCTTCCCGAAGTCGAAAGAGTCAGATAACCCTCACTGTCAAGCTCCCACTGACCGTTTCTTGTCAGCATTGTCTGTCCGTTATATCCCCTTATATTGAAATAAACGTTTCCCCAGATAGCCACGTCAAACGGGCTCTCGGTATACTCAAACGAGCTTTGCTCAAGGTCTGTATACGAAGTATCAACATACGTATGACCGAAGGTTCCCGAAAGCTCCTGGCGGTGTTTTACGAGAATGAGCTGTTCATGAAATCTGTTTACAAGAACAGTATCTCTCTTATAGCCGGGTGTAGTCGCGTTCGCGAGGTTATTTCCGACACAGTCGAGCTTTCGGCTGTTCATGATCATACCGTTACAGGCGTAGTAAAATCCTCTGTTCATAGACACCCTCCGTTCAGTTGCTTTTAAAATACGGCTCAAGGCGCGCTTTAAGCGAAAGCACCGCCTTCGTATGGATCTGACATATCCTGCCCTCAGTGACCCCGAGAGCCTTTGCTATGTCCGAATATTTCATGTTTTTGTAATAATAAAGAGTTATTACCCGGCGCTCGTTTTCTTTAAGCGAGCTTATCGCTTCCGTAACGACCTTTATCATTTCCTCGCGGAGCAGATTCCTGTCCGTTGCGGTATCCTTAGCCGACGGCTCGTTTATGTTGTCCTCATACAAAAGCTCTTCAAAAGACAGCGTTATGGTACACGAACAATCCGCCATGTTCTTTATCAGCTTGTTTTCATCCATTCCGAGATGCTGTGCAAGCTCCGCCGTAGTAGGCACTCTTCCATATAAATTATACAACATTGAGTTCGCTTTGTCAAGCGCCTTAGCAAATTTTCTTATATTTCTCGGTATCCAGTCCTGCTTTCTGATATAGTCGATTATCGCGCCTTTTATTTTTAGCGACGCAAATGTCTCAAACTTCGCGCCCTTTTCGTGATCATACTCCTCTATGGCGTTCATAAGCGCTATGACGCCCTCGTTTACAATATCGTCTACATCGCCGAATTTTATATACATATTCCGCATAGACATAGCTACCGTCTTAACGAGTCCCATATTTTTGAGTACGATCTCGTTTCTGAGGGCAATATCCTTGTTCTGCCGATACAATGTGACCTGCTCAGAGCTGTTGTATTCGTCCGACATTGTACCACCCCGCTCTTCTCAATGCTTAATTCGTAATGCGTAATTATTTTAAACGCGAATTGCGGATAAACAACAATCATGGATCATAATTTCACAATTCGCCGTGCGTTATCGTAAAGTGTAAAGCATAATTACGAATCATGCTTTACACTTTACGAATTATAATGCTCTTGCGTTTGTTCCGAGCGAAATGTTACCGATCGCCTGGATCTGTGCCGCGGCGTCGATCTCACTGTACGAAAGCACGGAGATATTTGAAATGAACTGCTCCGTAAGCTTTTTGAAATAAATTCTTACCACGGGCGACGTCAAAATTATTACAGTCGGTATAACATCTTTGATTTTATCTATTTCGTTATTTGTAGCCGTAACAATATTCTGGATAATATCGGGCGGCATGGCGAGATAGCTTCCCTGCTCATTTTTCTTAACCGAGCTTACTATCATATCCTCGATCTGAGTATCAAGAGTAATTACGCGAAGCGAATTTGCCTCGGCAAAACGGTGGGTGATAGTACGCTTGAGCGACTGTCTGACGTATTCCGTCGCGATATCGATATCCTTAAGGACATTCGAGTGGTCGCCGAGCGTTTCGAGTATAGTTTCCATATCGCGTATGGGAATGCCCTCCTTGAGCAGATTTCCCAATACTTTCTGTAAATATCCGACAGATATAACTTTCGGTATTAAATCTTCAACAACGATCGGGTTCGTTTTCTTGACGTTTTCGATCATTGTGTTTACGTCCTGACGCGAGAGCATCTCATGAGCATAGCGCTTCATTATCTCGCTCCAGTGGGTTATCATTACCGACACGGGGTCAATAAGCGTATATCCCGCGACGTCCGCCATTATCTTCTTGTCTTCGCTTATCCACTTCGCGGGAAGTCCGAACGCGGGCTCTACCGTGTCGATGCCCTCGATCTGGGTCGTTACATCGCCCGAATCGAGCGCAAGGTAATGGTCCACAAGAATTTCGCCTCTCGCGACTTCCTCGCCCTTTATCTTGATGATATACAAATTCGGGTTTATCTCGGGGTTATCCGTCATTCTTACCGACGGGATTACCATACCCATGTCCATAGCGAACTGTTTTCTGAAAATAACGACGCGGTCGATAAAGTTTCCGCCGCTCTTTTCGTCTACCAGCCTCAGCAGGCTGTAACCAAACTCCATTTCGATAGGCTCGACGTTCAATAGCTTGAATACATTGTCGATATCGCGGTAATAATCGTTGTCCGTTTTCGGCTTATCCAGCTCCGCTTGTTCGGCCTTCTGCCGCTCCGCAAGCTCCAACTGAGCCATTTTCTTCTTGTTTCTGTTAAGGAATATCGAGCCTGCGATAAGCAGCGCTCCCAGCATCAGCAGTATAAACCACGGGAAGCCCGGAATGAACATCATTACCAGAACCACGATACCCGCGATCAGCATAACAAACGGCTGTTCGGTAAACTGCGACTTGAGGTCTCTTATAAGGCTGTCCTCGCTTGCCGCTCGGGTAACTATCATACCTGTCGCAACCGAGATGAGGAGCGAGGGTATCTGCGAGCAGAGTCCGTCTCCGACCGTCGCCAGCGAATAGGTGCTTAAGATCGTGCCGAAATCTCCGCCGTTCTGAACCATTCCGATAATAACGCCGCCTATGAGGTTTACGAGCGTCGTGATGATAGACATTATCGCGTCGCCCTTAACAAACTTCGTAGCACCGTCCATAGAGCCGTAGAAGTCCGCCTCGCGCTGGATATTGCTTCTTCTCTTTTTTGCCTGTTCCTCGTTTATAAGACCGGAGTTAAGGTCGGCGTCTATCGCCATCTGCTTACCGGGCATAGCGTCGAGCGTAAATCTCGCCGCAACCTCGGATACACGCTCCGAACCTTTGGTGATAACTATAAAGTTTACCAAAACTATGATAATGAATATCAGAAATCCGACAACGGCGTTTCCGCCCATAACAAAGTCGCCGAACGCCTTTATTACATCTCCCGCGTAGCCGCTCTGGAGAATGCCGCGCGTTGTGGAGATATTGAGCGACAGTCTGAAGACCGTTGACAGCAGAAGCACCGTCGGAAATACCGAGAACTCGAGCGCTTCCTTTATGAACATCGTCATAATAAGTATTATCAGCGAAAGCGCGATGTTAACCATTATAAGAAAATCCAACAGCCATGTCGGCAGCGGAATAATGATCGCCAAAACAATAAAGATAATGAACAAAACCATAGAGTTGCTCAATATCTTCTTTATCATACTCACGAGCCTTGCTCACCGTCCTTATCTAAAATTGAATTTCAAAATTCATCACTTGACGGCACGCTGCGCTTAGCCGTCAAGTGAGAACCGCGTTA
>JAFLUE010000004.1:0-24987 GCA_022508945.1 Oscillospiraceae bacterium | reverse complement strand
AATTTTCTGCGAAAATTTCTCGCTTTTTGAAATTCGCGATTCTTTATTGCGTTGTTTTTGTTTTTTATCTTAATGGAATTTCTAAATTCATCACTTGACGGCACGCTGCGCTTAGCCGTCAAGTGAGAACCGCGTTAAATTTTCTGCGAAAATTTCTCGCTTTTTGAAATTCGCGATTCTTTATTGCGTTGTCTTTGAGATCTCCTCTTGCCTCTAAGCGTGAAGCGTCTTGTTCTTTGCCTTATATACTATCAGCAGCACTTCCGCGACCGCGTCGTAAAGCTCGATAGGGATCTCCCTTCCCAGATCGACCTGCGAGTAAAGCGCTCTCGCAAGCGTCGGGTTTTCTATACACATAATTTCATGGTTTTCCGCGATATCAATGATCCTTTTCGCCAAATAGTCCGCACCCTTTGCTACGACGACCGGCGCTCGGTTTTCGTCCTGGTCGTATTTCAGCGCGACAGCGTAGTGCGTAGGGTTTCTTACGACAACGTCCGCCGACGGAACATCCTGCATCATTCGCCTTTGTGCCATCTGCTGCTGTCTTTGCTTTATTTTGGACTTTATCTGCGGGTCGCCTTCCATTTGCTTGTATTCTTCCTTGACTTCCTGCTTGGACATTTTCAGCTTTTTCTCGAACTGCCACCACTGGAACAGAAAATCTCCCGCCGCCACAAACACCAGCATAATGCATATAAGCATTACCATATCGTATATCGACAGCGCCGCGTATGCTATTCCCTGCATGATACCCGCGCCGCTCAGAGCAATTATCCTCGGCAGTCTGTCCGAGATCTCGTTATAAACCAAGACCCCCACAACGATAACCTCGATAAGTCCCTTTAAAATGCCGACGACCGACTGCATTGAAAACAGCTTTTTTATTCCCTCAAGCGGATTCATCCGCGAAAATTTCGGAGCAAGCGCCTTCATTGTAAACAAACCGCGTGTCTGTGCGACCGTCGGGATTATCCCCAAAACCATCGCAATAAGGCAGATCGGCATTACAACGATCACTACTACCGTAAATATATCAACGACCAGCGGCATAATAGTGTCCGCGGACAATTCATAGCTGCCGATATGCTCGAAAATATCCGCCGAATAGTTCAGAATGTTTTTTATCATGAACTCAGCCAGCAGCCTCATCGCCGTAAATATCCCCAGCACGGAGGCCGCCGTTACGATCTCCTTCGACTGGAGGACGTTTCCCTCTTTTCGCTGGTCACGCCGCTTTTTCGGGGTGGCTTTTTCGGTTTTTTCCTCACCCGCCAACTAACTCCACCCCCGCGCTAAATAACTTTCTATCCCGTAAATCCTGCGACAATTCCGTTCAGATTCTCCCACATGATCCCCATTATCATCTCCATAAATTCTCCCAAGGCCGGTGCGCTTGCCGTTAAAACCACAAACCCGACCAGCATCTTTAGCTGAATATTAAGGACGAAAACGTGGATCGTAGGCACAGCCTTCATCAACACGCCGACGCAGAACTCCGTTATGAGCGAAGCCGCGATAGCCGGCATCGCCAGCTTCAGCGCGAGCGTCATCACCGTTTCCATATACATTACAATTATATACAGAATGTCTAAATTAAAACTATCATAACCGATTGGAATACTGTTAAACGATATCGAAATAAGCTCGATATAGCTTTTATGTCCCCCCACAGCCAAAAAGTAAAGAATAAACCAATAGCTGTAAAAGTTTGTTGTAAGACCCGCGTTTCCGAAGGTCGGATCATAGCTTTTTGCCATTGACAAGCCAAGCTGCATATCAGTCACTTCGCCCGCCAGCGAAAAGATCTGAAGCATAAGGTTTACGAAAAACCCCAAGATCGCTCCGACAAACAGCTCCTTTACCAGATCAAAAGCAAACGGAAATAATCCGTCCGGAAGCTGATACTCAAAGCTTCCCGCCGTCATTATAACTATCGCGAGAACAAACGAGCCTGCCGCTCTGAATGTATTCGGAACGCCCCTGCGCGAAAAAATCGGGTTAAACGAAAATATTCCCGCGGTTCTTGCCAGAACCATAACAAAAACTACCGCGTCAGTAAATAAGACATTCCATATATCAGCCACAGTTTACCAACTTCCCACTTACCCATTTATCATAATCGCCTATGAGATCGGAATTTCCGCGATCTTGTCCATAAGCCAATGGAAATAATCAATACATTCGTTTGTCATCCAGGGCGCCATGAAAAAAAGCGTAAGCCCTACGCATACCGCCTTCGGCGCGAAGGAGATGGTCTGCTCGTGGATCTGTGTAGCTGCTTGTAAGATCGCGATTATAAGTCCGACAAGCATCGCTACGATAAGAACCGGCAGCGCCAGCTTAAAAGCGAGCATTATCGTTTCATTCATAATCTCCATAACCAGATCCTGAGTCATAAGAAAACCTCTTTTTTACTTACCAGCCCCGCTGTCGGATATTACCCTCCGAAGCCGAACTCATCATAATATAAGCCCGCTACCAGTTATAGCTCGCCACGATCGAGCCTATCATCAGATTCCAGCCGTCCGCCAAAACGAATATCAATATCTTGAACGGCATCGATATCATCGCCGGAGGAAGCATCATCATACCCATCGACATAAGCGTCGAACCGACCACGATATCAATTATAAGGAACGGCAGGAATATCATAAAGCCCATTTGAAAGGCGCGCTTAAGCTCGCCTATCATAAACGCGGGGATTATTGTTGTGAGCGGAAGCTCTTTTTCCTTATATTCATCGGTTATTCCCTCTTCAGGGATCTCCGTATTTGACAATTCCACAAAAAATTCCAGATCATCGTTTGATGTCTGCTTTAGCATAAACCGCTTGAGCGGGACGCTTGCCGCGTCGAGCGCCTCCTCTAAGGTCAGCTCCTCGTTTACATAAGGCTGATAAGCGATTTCGTTCATTTCCGTAAAAACCGGCGCCATAATAAACAGCGTCAAAAAAAGCGCCAAGCCCGTGATGACCATGTTCGGCGGAGTATTCTGCGTCTGCATTGCCGAGCGCATAAACCCGAGAACAATAACTATCCTCGCAAAGCACGTCACCATCATCAGCAGCGACGGCAGCAGCGCAATAAGCGTCAGCAGGATAATTACCTCAAGCGGCTGTGAAGCATCTACTCCGATAAGCTCCTGCAAAACCGATGCCGTAGGCGAAGAACCGACGTTCGTCTCCGAGTCGCCGACATAGTCGCCCGGATTAAGCGTTCCCTCTCCCGAGTTTTCCACATCCGAAGGACCCGCAACCGCCGAATTATTCTCCGCGTCGACCTGGGTGTCTGCATAAGCCCTCAGCTCAACCGCCAAAAACATAAACAAGATAGTCAGAAACAGCGAAACGCAAAATTTCAGTATCAGCTTCTTGTCCGCTTCAAATAAACGTTTAAGCAAAAAAACCCTTCCTTCGCGCTTCATTTCTTCTTATCGAACATATTTCCCATAACCGTCCTCATGCTGTCCAAAAACGAGGGATTTTCCCTGTTTTTGTTTTCGATCATCCCGATTATTTCCTCCTCGGTCTGTTCGAGGTCGCAGAGCTTTTCGGTATGATTCGGGGAAACACCTATCACCATACACTTTCCGCAAACGCTTATCAACAGCAGACACTTGTCCTGTCCGATATTGACTCTTTCGAGGATCTTCAGGCTCCTGCCGCTTGTAATATACACGCGCGAATTCAGCTTCTTCATAAGCCAAAACAGCACAAAAACCAGCGCCAAAACGCCGATAAGAGCCATAATCAACTTAAAATATTCCAAAAAATTGCCCCCTGACTATCTGCTCCTACTAACTGTAAAACGCTGTAATTTGTGCTATGATCCTATCGGATTCCATCAGTCCTTGCGAACGAGTCACGTGATCTTACGCTTTTCCATTTTCTGCATAAACACCATCAATAAACTGCAAAAAGGCGGGCACATTACCCGCCTGATGATATGCAGAAATCAGCCGAGCACCTTTTTAACAGTCTGGAGAATTCTGTCTGCCTTAAAGGGCTTTACAATGAAGTCAAGCGCGCCGAGCTTTATAGCCTCGACAACCATCGCCTCCTGACCCATAGCCGAACACATAACGATCTTTGCCATAGGATCGGACGCCTTTATGTCCTTAAGCGCATCGATTCCCGTTTTGTTCGGCATCGTTATGTCCATAATAACGAGATCGGGCTTTTCCGCCGCATAAACCTCGCACGCAACCACACCGTCAGCCGCTTCGAGAATGTTTGTGTATCCGTTTTTAGTAAGGGCGTCCTTGATAAGCATTCTCATGAAAGCCGCGTCATCTACAAGCAAAATCTTCTTATCCATAATTTTGTCTCCTTGATAAAAAATTTATAGGCTAAATTACAATAATTTATTATTCCTTGCCTAAGCTGTCAACAAGCTTGTTTTTCACGATCTCGGTAATTCTTACCGCAAAGTTATCGTCAATAACAACAACATCGCCGCGCGCGATAAGGTTTCCGTTTACCACAACATCAACAGGCGCGCCTGCCTGACGTTCAAGCTCGATTATCGTACCCTGGGTAAACTCAAGAATGTCCTTGACCTTTCGCTTTGCCGATCCGATCTCGACCGAGATCTCAAGCGGCACGCCCATAAGGAGCTTCAAGTTGTCCTTCTGGTCTGCGGGTATCCCGAAATCCATAGCGTCAAACTGGTGAAGCTGAGCGTTCTGGACATTGACCGGCGGCGCCTGCATCGGATAAGCTCCGTAAGCCGCGTACTGGTTCGGATATCCATAGCCCGGCTGCGGATAGCCCTGCGGCGGCATCTGATACATCATCTGCTGCTGCATATCCGGCGGCGGCATCTGCATTTCCGGAGCCGGCATCTGGGGAGCCGCCGGCGCAGGTGCCGGAGCGGGACTCGGAGCTGGACTCGGACTCGGAGCAGCCGCCGCTGCGGGAGCGCTCTGCGCCTGAGCTTCAGCCTCGGGCGTATCGAATTTTTCCATCATCTTTCTGGAAAGAGTCTTCGCGAGGTCGAGCGAAAGCACCGACATAAACTCACTTTCCATGACCCCATCAACCGTAAGCTTGAACGTGACTGCCACGACCGTAGCGTCAAGCGGCATCTCACATAAGTCTCCGAACTTCGTCTGCTCTATGATGTACGGAGTAGGAACCGAAATATCAACCGTAAGTCCCAGCAGATCGGACAGCGCCGTTGCCGATGCGCCCATCATCTGGTTCATGATTTCACTTACCGCGCTGATATTAAGCTCATCGAACTCAAAATTCGGATCAATAACAAGCGGATTTCCCAGCAGTTGATTCAGGATAAGCTGAACGTCGTTCTGCTTCAAAACCATCATGTTAAGACCGTTGATACCCTGAACATAGACGATTTTTACGCAGATGGCAGGTTCAAGATTATCGTAGTTCAGATCGCCGACTTTGACAACACTTACCTGCGGGGTTGTAATCCAGGTTTTTGCATTGAGAAGCTCCGAAACAGCCGTTGCGGAAGAACCCATACTGATATTCAGTATTTCTCCGACCGCATCTATTTCGTATGAGCTGAACTCAATGTTCTCATCATTTCCGTTTGCCATCAGAAACTATACCTCAATTCCCTATAAAATTTTCTATCATTACTGCTTTTTTATTATTGTAGGTGCCGAGTTTTCCGTCGCACCAATCTTTATTTCCGACTCTTACAATAATATTTTCGCTAATTTTCTTGTTAAGCGGAATGACGTCGTTTACTTGCAGCGTCAGCACCTCGTACAAGTCGAGATTTATCTCCCCAAGCACCGCCTTTATCTGAAGATCGGTCGTGGAGATTCCCGACATGATGCTGTCGCGGCGTTCGGTCTCGCGTTTTTCATCGGTCTTTCGCTTGGCAATGCTGTAACGGTTTATAAACTTGCTCATTATCTCATCGAGGTCTATGGCAGGTATACAAACCGAAATGACCGACTTTGTGTTGTTTATCTCGACCTCGAGCGCCACAATTATTACCGTATCCTCATGTCCTATCGTCTGCACAACTCTCGAGTTCGTTTCGATCCCGATAAGCCTCGGCTCAAGGTCGATATGCGACATCCACGGCTCCTTGATAAGCGACGCAAACGACTTCATAACGCCGCTCATTATCGTTGTCTCGATATCGGTGAAGTCGCGGTTCGTATCGGAATATTCGCCCCTTCCGCCGAGAAGTCTGTCGATCATCGTATATGTAACCGCGTTTGATACCTGAATGATTATGTCCGTTTCGTTGATCTCGTCGTCCTTGATACCCAAATCGACCATACCCATTATTACATAGTCCGGCAGAGCGTTGTTAAACTCGTTGTATCTCTGCTCCTCGATGTTTACCAGTGCGACTCTGCAGTACAATCTCAGCAGACCCGTGAGATAAGACGACATAAGCCTTGCGTAGTTCTCGAAGATGCTTTCGAGCATCTTTATCTGTTCCTTGGTAAACTTCTTAGGGGCTCGGAAATCGTATTCTTTGATCTTATTTTCGTTTGAAGTTGATACGACCGGCTCTGCGCCGCTTGCAACGCTTCTGAGCATTTCATCGATCTGCGCTTGCGTCAGAACGTCA
The DNA here is from genome assembly GCA_022508945.1 of Oscillospiraceae bacterium. Classification (GTDB taxonomy): domain Bacteria; phylum Bacillota; class Clostridia; order Oscillospirales; family Ruminococcaceae; genus CAG-115. The sequence goes on along the minus strand of JAFLUE010000004.1, from coordinate 18,421 downwards.
GCCAAAACAATCCCCCCAAATCACAACTCTATAGCCCGAACCCGAAAAAGTCCGCCTCCTAAATTACTGCGGCTTATTCGGATTCCGTACTTTCACTCTCACTGCTTGCGACAAACGCGCTGCTGTCGATTATAGACGGACCCTCACTCGCCGAAGGTGCAAAAATGTCCAGAAGGCTGTCCTCGATAAATCCGATCACCTTATCCGCCGAACCGTCGGGAAGCTTTTCGATGTCTTCCTTTGGTTTTTCGGTCTGGTTAAATTGACTGCTTCCGAGTCCGTGGTCGTGCTGAAGGATATCCATAATCACATCGGGATCCGTAAGATCAAGCTCGCTCTTTATAAACATGATCTCGACGCGCCTGTTCTTAGCCATTCCGTCCGCCGTATCATTCGGCATGATAGGCTCGTTCGGACCGCACGCCTTCAGTCTGTACTTCGAGTATTCGATCGTGTTTCTGTCATAAAGGTGCAGGTGTACACTGTTTGCACGCATTGACGAAAGCCACATATCCCTTGTCTTATCCGTACCGTCGTCGGCGGTATGACCCGAAATGGTCAGAGTGTATATGGACTTCTGGATGTACTTTATCGCGGGGATAAATCCGTCCAAAACCTTTCTGCCCGCGGCCTTAAGGATATAGCTGTTTCCGTCGAAGAAAACATCATCGTCGAACGTCAGCGTGACAGTAGCCTTTCCGTTCTGGACCGAAATAGAATCGGCGAGGTTGTTTTCATCTATATAATCAACAAAATACTGATAAAGCTCCTCAAAGCTCTGGGGCATCTCTCCCTCGCCGCCCGGCATATCAGGCTTATCATCGGTTACGCCGCCATTGTTTTCGGCATTTATATCAAGCTCGTCAACTTGAGTATTCAAATACTGTCCGCGGCTCTGAAACGCCTGGAAAATGAGCTGGAGCTTCGTTTCATCGAGATTTGAGCAGGCGAACAAAAGCACGAAGAACGTGAGCAGAAGCGTAACCATGTCTGCGTATGTATTCAGCCAATCGCCCGTACTTTCTTCCGATTTTTTTTGAGGCATTTTTGCCATAACCGCTCAGCTCCTTTCTCAAAACGATATCCAAAACCAATTTTCTTTCACGCACATTAACGCACACTATTTGGTGTTTCTGTGCATGATAATTCATTGACCCAAGATTGCCCACAACAATTATACCACAACTCGCTCGAAAATGCAAATTTTTTTTAAAAATTTTCAGAGAAATTTAATTTGTTGTTAAGACAAAACAGACGTAAAACTGCCGATTTATACGGCAATTTACCGTTTTTATATACAAAAAATTCTCTGTTTTCCACAAAACAAAGCCCCAATCGCGCGCATCTTTTATTGAATATTCCGATTTTTTAGCGCTTATCGGCAGTGTGCTGGCTCTTGGGGAGCATAAACTCAAGCTTTTCCTGAATATAACGCGGGTTTGAACCTCCGGCGATGGCTAAAACTCCCTCCTCGATGATCTGCATACAAAGCAGCTCGTCCTCATGCGAGTTTTTAAGAGCCATTCCCAAAGGCGCAAATATTACGTTTGCAAAAAGCGATCCGTAGAACGTCGTGATAAGCGCCTGAGCCATACCGCTCGTAAGCTTGCCGGGATTGTCAAAGTCCATCGACGCAAGCATGTTGATAAGTCCTATCAGCGTACCGAGCATTCCGAATGCCGGGAAGATACCTACGCCCTTTTCAAAGAACGAGCGTCCGTTTTCATGGCGTTCGCACATAAACATTATCGTATCATCGAGCATTCCGCGTACTTTTTCCGGGTCATTCGCGTCAACAATAAGCATGAGGCTTGACTTCATAAACGGATCTGTACACTGGTTCGCACTTTCTTCAAGCGCCAGCAGACCTCTTGTACGAGCGACCTGTGCATACTCCACGATATTTGCTATGTACTTTGTCGGGTCGTATTTCTTGGGCTTCAGCGCCAGCATAAAGCGCTTTCCCAAGCCCTTCAGGTATGACATCGGGAACGACGCCACCAAACAGCCTATCGTACCGCCGACTGTTATCGCGAGCGACGATATCTCGATAAAGTTTGTCATGTTTCCGGGATCGATCTTACCCTCGTTGAAAAAGATACCGAAAATTACGAGACCGAATGAAAGTACCCAACCTATGATAAGCGAAATATTCAAAACTTACCCCTCACTTTTTATTCGGATAACTCCGAAAATTATTCTTTATTTAACAGGCTGTCCTTTGCCGCGTCAAGGCGCACCCGACGCTTTCGCCTGGAATTTTCATAAATCAGATTTTGAAGCTCGTTCATACTCTCCCGAACGATATAGCTATGCCCGTTTTCAAGTACGATCACCGTGTCGGGCGTTTCCTTCACCGTTTCAATAAGCGCTTCGTTGAGCATAAAAACTTTTCCGTCAAGCTTTGTTAAGAAAATCATAAAACCACCGAATTGTAATTATATGGTAATCAGGCGCGCTTTTCGTTATCAGCGCATAAGCGCGCCCGACTGCCGTTTGCTTAAAATCATCCTCAAGCACGTTCGTCTTAAACGAACAGCTTGTTTAAAAAATTATCTCTTGAGGCTCAGAAGCTCTTCAAGCATCGTATCCGATACCGTGATAACACGTGAGTTAGCCTGGAAACCTCTCTGAGTCGTGATCATATCTGTAAACTCCTGAGAAAGGTCAACGTTCGACATTTCGAGAGCGCCCGAAATGATCGCGCCCGCGCCGCCCGTGCTTGCGACATTGAGCTTGGGCTTACCCGAAGCTACCGTCTCTCTGAAGTTTGTTCCGCCTACCTGCGCCAGACCGTTTACGTTATCGAATGTAGCAACGTCGATTCTTCCGAGAACCAGATATCCGTGAACCGCGTGAAGACCGATGATCGTTCCGTCCTGCTGGATAAGGATATCGGTCAGATCGCGGAAGCTCTGCTCGGAGCCGATTCTTCCGTTTTCGAGAGCAAACGTTCCGAGGGCCTTTGCGGTTTCGGTAAAGAAGCTGTCCTTTCCGTCCATGGGTCTTATCGCGGGGTTTCCGCCGAAGAACGCCTGTCTGAATACGGGCTGCCAAACGTTCTCGGGATCCTTCTGATCAGGGAAATCATCGCCGTAATCAAGACCCGAAATATCGTTAAAGCTGAGAAGTCTCTTGGGATTTCCGTTTGCCGCGTCCTTAATAGCCTTGTTTACATCGGTTACCGTGGAATCCGCGCTGATCGTAACGGTAAGGGTGTTTTCATCCCATATAGCGCTTGTCTTTCCGTATCCCGCCTTATATGCGAATACTATCTTATAGTTGTTTCCGAACGCGCCGGCTTCCTGAACCTGAACATCGAGCGTAACGCCCGTAGCCGTTCCGCCTACAAGCTGAACTCCGTCTGCAGCGTCCGCTACAAGATCTGCAAAGACCGTCTGTCTCTGCGTCGCGCCGGAGGGAAGCACAAGGTTATCGCAAACAAGCTTGGAATAGTCCGTGCCTTCAGAATCATAAAGATCCATCGCCTTTTTAAGCGCGGCGTTTATATCGGAGGCGGTGCTGTCGTTGAAAATATTCAGCGTCCATGTGCCGTCTGCATATGTTGCTGTTTCCACATCGTCGGGGTCTGTTCTTTCTACCAGGCTAATCTTGACCTTGTCTTGGCAAGTAGGATCGTTTACCGAGAAAGTCATATAAGCGTGTTTGGTAACTCCCGCGTCATCCTGATAAGTTGTATGAAGCTGATACTCAGCAGTCTGCGTAGATACCGTAAAGCTGTCTACGCGGTTTTTTGCAGCGGCAGCCTCGCGGTCGTCGGGAATAGTCTCAAACTCAAACTGAAGCGAAACATCATCCGGAAGCGTAACACCGCCTGCCTGGAGCGCGGTCTGTATCGCCTGCTCGAAATCGTCCTGAGAGTTATACTGCTCATCGGGGTTAAAGAAGATGTTGAGGATCCCGTTGTCATAGGTAGCATACGGGAAATCAGCCTCGGTAAACGTAACCGTCATGTTTGTATAATTCGAGGGAGCGGAAACGGAGATCGTAACGTTTGTTCCGTTTACTCTCTTTGTTGCCGAAGAAGCGTTGTTGTTTGTCGCGGGAACAACGATCCTGATTATCTCCGAGCTTGGCTCCTGATTGGTAGAATCTCCCGTAACGCCGAGAACGTGATAGCCCTGTGCGTTTACAAGATAACCGTAGTCATCAACCGTGAACTTACCCGCTCTGGTGTAGAAAATAGTACCCGAACCGTCCATGACCTGGAAAAAGCCGTCGCCGTCGAGCGCCACATCGCCCCACCAGTCGGACTGGGTAAAGCCGGAGTTCGTCATGTTGGCGTTAGTGGAGTTGAGTCTTACGCCATAGCCGACCATTGCGGGGTTTACGCCGCCGAGTGTAGCGGTAGCCGCCGAGGGGTTTATCTTGTACTGATAGTAAATATCGCGGAATGTAACAACGCCCGCCTTAAAGCCCGTAGTATTTACGTTCGCGATGTTGTTACCGATAACGTCCATTTTCGCCTGGTGGGTCTTAAGGCCCGATACGCCGGAATACAAAGATTTAACCATATAATTGACCTCCAAAAAACTTAATTATTTTTCTCTCCGTGTGCGAAAGCCGAGTCGCAGCTCCCGCGATGAATTCCCGAAGGTCCGTTCATATAATCACGGTAGAGTCAATATTTGTAAAGATATTTCCTTTAAGCTCTTCCTGAGCAATGGTCGTAATGACCTTGTTGTTTCTCACGCTGACAACAAACGCATTATCGCCTACAAGAATAAGCGCGTCCTGACTCCCCTTATCCGCCGCTATCTCAACGCCCTTGTTAAGTCTGTCGAGTGTGCCGTTTTCGGTTATGTCAATGTTTCTCTCCGATATCCTCTGCATTGCGTGCTTTGAAAATTCAACGCCCTGCTTTCCCTCGATCTTCTGCTGTAAAGCCTCGGCAAAGCTTACCTCATTTGGCTTTTGAACAGCTTCACTCGGAGAAACGCCGGTTCCGGTAGTAACGCTGATTTGATTCCGCAGCGCAAGGTATTCGCTAATCAGCATAACCTTCTACCTTTCTGCATCGATCAATCTTCATTTCCTTCAATGTTCTCGGAATCGCCTTCGATACCGTCAACAGCTTCCTCGCCCTCTCCCTCGACATCATCGGGGTTTTCGGTGCCGTCGCTGTCGTCAACATAAGCATAAGTAAGCTCTACAATGTCATCAATTGGTCTCGAGCTTCCGTTTACTACCACATAGATCTTTCCGCTTATTACTCTTATGGACTCGATAAAGCCCGCGTCGAGATAGTTCTTTCCGTCCGGAGTCGTACCCGAGATCATCGCGTACATGCCTATCATCATGCTTGCTCTGGAGATACTGTCGCCCAAGAGGTCGCCGCCTGTTACGCCGGAGCTGCCTGTGGATTCGTCCTTTGGAGTATCCGTAACCGAAGTAACCTTTGAGAGATCGAACTTTTCTCCGTCAATTGTCACGGTATAGCTCTTTCCGTCCGCGTTCTTAACTACGCTCTCAACAACTCCCGTCTTCATTATGACGTTTGTTCCGTCAACTCTCGAAGCCGTCGCCGTCTTTCCTACGAGGCTCGAAGCGTATGTAGCCATCGCGTACTTGCTTACGTCCTGAAGATATCCCATCTGGCTGAACGAAGCGAGCTGTGAGATAAACTCGGTGTTCGAGGTAGGCTCGAGAGGATCCTGGTTTGACATTTCGCTTACCAGCAGCTTTAAGAACGTATCGGAATTTAAAAGATCGTTCTGCTTGTCAACAAACTTATCCTTATATTTTTCATAGTTAAGCTGCATCTGTTCCGCCGAGGATAATATCCCGTCTGTATATGCCATAAAATTTTCCTCCTTTTCTTAGTTTTCACAGATCACATCGCCGCGATTATCTCGGCAAATGATCTTCCTTCCTCAGCCTGCTCTTCTTCGGAATTGTCCTCCTGAGCAAAATAAGGATTCTTCGCGCTTCCGCTGTAGTCCTGAGCGGGGTGGTTCTGCTGGGATTCGCCGACCGTCTGCCAGCTCTCGAGGTTCATGCCGTTGTTTCTGAGGTTCGACTGCATAAGCTCGCTGTTCTGCTCAAGCATCCTCTGCGTTCTCGCGTTTTCCGCGACAATCGTTACGGATATCGCGCCGTCCGCCGCCTTCGTGAGCTTTACCGTGATCCTTCCAAGCTCCTCGGGATTCAGCATAAGGCTGTACTCGTTCTGCTCGCGGTTTTCGGTAATGACCTGCTCGACAAACTGCTGTACCTGACTTACGACTTCCTTCTGCGATACGACCTGAAGCTCGCCGTTGTCCTTACGCAAAATGATCGAGCTTTCCGAAATGCTGTTCGGCATTGCCGCGATCCTGTTCGAGCTGTCCTCCGACTTCGGCTCCGATTCGGGCTTCTGCTTTGCGTTTTTGAGCATTTCAAGCTCCTCGCCGAGCGCCTTTGCCCTCTCGTCGACCGCCTTTACGGGTACGCTCTCCTCCGCGCCGAACGCCGTGTCCTCCTGCTCGGAGACCTCGGTCTTTTCGGGCGCATAAGTTCTGATCTCGGGTTTTGATATCTCGCCGTTCTGAACCGCGTTCTGAATGACCTCTGCCGCTTCGCCGCTTATCGCCGTTTCCGATGTGTTCGCTTCGGCATTCAAAACGATCTCCTCTGCCGCCTTTGAAGCATTCTCGGTGTTAACAACCGTTTCCTCGGCTGCTGTCATGTTATTGCCAACGTCATTCGACGCTTCGTCTGACGTTGCCGTCTCAAAAACAGCGTTTTCTTCCGGGATCCGGTCAACTACCTCAAAGCTATCCCACGGCGCCTTTTCCGGAATAGCCGCGTCAACGAAATCGACCTTGCCGATGACATCGGCCTCGCTTATCACGTCACCCTCGTCCTCGCTCTCGCCCGAAAGCACCTTGATGATATCCGAGATCTCGTCAGAAACGTCTACGCTGATAAGGCTTGCCAGAACATTTGCGTCCAGCGCCTTGTCCTCGTCGTCCTCGTCCTTTTTCGCGAGCTTGCTCATATGGATAGCCAGCTCAGCCGTGAACTCGTCGCCGAAGATCTCTTTAAGCGCCGCTATGATCTCGTCTTCATCTTCCTCGTCCTCGAGCGATTTTTTCAGCTGCGCAAGCTCTTTCAAGACCTCTCCGATATCGACATCCGCCGGAATATCGTCGATCTTCATCTCGCCTTTTAAGATCTTTTTCGCGATCTCCTTCGGAGTAAGCGAAGAGTATTCGTTTATCGCGCCCGCCTTTTTAAGCTCCTCAACCGTAGGCACATCGTATTTTCCCTCGTCATAGGCTTTTTTGATGTCCTTGAATTTATCGAGCTTTTCGTTGACTTTGGAGAGCATTTCCTCGAATTTCGCGAATTGGTTGTCCTGCTCCGCGATCCTCTGAGGCATTGCCGCGTCCGAGATCATAAAATCGCTGCGAAGATTCTGCGCGCTTGTGTTTACCGTTACTGCCATTTATTCACCTCCCTATAAAAATGAATTATATATCAAGGCATTTAGCCGTGATAACAAGATCATACTCAAAAAACTTACCTCAGCCGCGGTTCTCTATAGACGCCCTTATCGTCTGACCGCTAACGAACTCCTCGATAAACTGCTCGTTTTCCTTTGCCGAAGCCATGTTGTATTCCTCGAGCTGTTTTTCCTCGAGCATTTCGAGCGTCCTTACGTCCTTTGTCGCGTCCACAACGACCGAAAGCTGTTTTTCAATATCAGCCTGCTTCTCAAGTATCTGCTGCTCACGTATGTGGACGTCCTGCTGAAGCGTTACGATATAACGCTTTCTTACGGCGATCTCGGTCGCTTTCGCGCCCTGCATACAAACTTTCGTAAGCTCGCCGCTCTGGATCCGAAGCGTGTCATTAAGCTGCTCAAGCGATTCCTCGAGGCGTTTAAGGTCGCCCTGTAAAACCGCGAGCGCGTTTTTCTGCCTGTCAAGCTCCTGCTCTCGATAGTCCTTGAGTCTTTGCAGAGTAAACTGAAATTTCTTCATTCCACATCACCGTTCGCCGTATCAAAACTACTTAAATTCACTCCTGAGCCTTGTCGCCCACAGCCTCCATAAGCATTCTGACGGTCTCTTCCATCGTAAAGCTTTCCTTCGTTCCCTGCATCAAAAAGCCGTTTATCGCGTCGATCTTCTTTATCGCTTCATCAAGCTGGGGATTTGTACCGTGCTTGTAAGCGCCTATCGAAATAAGGTCGTAGTTCGCGTTATACAGCGAAAGCAGATTTCTCAGCTTTCCCGCCGCGTCGTTGTGGGCGCGGGTCGCGATCTCCGCCATAAGTCTTGAAACACTCGGCAGCACGTCGATCGCGGGGTAGTGGTTCTGAGCCGCGATCTTACGCGAAAGGATGATGTGTCCGTCGATGATTCCGCGGACTGTATCCGCTATCGGCTCGTTTGTGTCGTCACCCTCCACCAAGACCGTATATATCCCCGTGATAGAGCCTTCCGGAAAGTTCCCCGCTCTTTCGAGAAGCTTCGGAAGCGCGCTGTATATTGACGGCGTATAGCCTCTCGCGATAGGCGGCTCGCCTGTTGAGAGACCGACCTCGCGAAGCGCCATCGCATAGCGCGTCAGGCTGTCCATCATAAGCAGAACGTCCATGCCCTGCTTCATGAAATACTCCGCAATAGCCGTTGCCGTAAGCGGCGCCTTCGAGCGCATCATCGCGGGTCTGTCCGATGTCTCAACCACCAACACCGACCTGCTCATGCCCTCTTCTCCGAGGTCGCGCTCGATAAACTCCCTTACCTCGCGTCCTCTTTCTCCGACCAGCGCTATAACGTTTACATCAGCCTTTACCTTTCGGGCGATCATTCCCATAAGCGTTGATTTTCCGACGCCCGAGCCCGCGAAAATGCCCATTCTCTGACCCTTGCCCATTGTGAGCATTCCGTCTATCGCCCTAACGCCAAGCTCTATGGTCTCATGTATTGGCGGTCTTACAAACGGATTTACGGGAATACCCGTAATCGAGACCTCTCCGTCGTAATCGACCTCGGGACCTCCGTCGAGGGCGTTTCCCATAGCGTCTATGATCCGCCCCTTAAGCCCCGCGCCGACCTTTACCATCAGCTTGTCGCCGGTATTATCGACGATAGAGCCGGGACCTATCCCCTCTATTTCCGTATAAGGCATAAGCAGGATGTTGCTTTTGTTAAACCCCACAACCTCCGCCTTTATGAAATTTTTCATATCCTTCGAGAATATCCTGCAAACATCTCCGACGTTTGCGGTAGGACCGCTCGCCTCGATCGTAAGCCCCGATATCTTCTCGATCTTGCCCATATAGCGGAACAGCTCTGCGTTGTTTATGTCATCACGAAATCCCGCTAAATCAAGCATTTTACCACTCCATTTATTATATCGGCAGCTTTTCGGAAAAAATAAGCCCTTTTCTCAAAAAACCTCGTTCTTCCTTGCCGATAAATTCAATAACCGCTTAAGTCAATACCGTACACATCCGTTAGGCGGTCTTTGTGCGGTGTTGCCTTAAAAATCCGCCGAACAAGCGCCGCTAAGCTTTGACAGCCTGTTCCTCGTCTTCCTTTGCGTCATCCTCGCCGAGCTTTTCAGACGCCTTTTTTCTCGACCGCTTTTTCGGCGCTTCCTCGCGGAATTTTCCGTCGCCAAGCTCTTTTATCATCTTAAGCTGGGTCGTTATACCCGCGTCTGTTATCTCCTCGCCGTTATCAACAATGACCGTCCCCGGAACGCCGTTTGCCAGAAGCTCTACCTCAACGTGTGCAAGCCCCCCGCAAAGCGCCTTAAGGAACTCATAGTCCCCCGAAAGCTCTGTCGTTGCCTCATTTTCCTCGAGAGTAATTCGGATCACCTGGGAGTTGCGGAAATCCTTTGCCGCCTGCTTTATCAGCTTCTTCGCGGCAGTCCCGTCCTTTACGCTCATTGAGTTCAGCGTGACCTTGTTTGCAATAGCCATTACGGTATTGTAAATTTCCTTTTCATACTGCTCAAAAAGCTTTATCTTCTCCTCATTTATCCTGTCCGAAAATTCCCTCGCCTCGTCGAGAATGCCCTTTCCCTCGGACAAAAGCAGCGCCTTTCCGTCTTTTTTGCCCTGCTCAAAGCCCTCGGCTCTTGCCTTTATAAAAACATCTCCGCGTTTGGCTTCCGCGTCCTTGGTGATCTCGTCTGCCTGCGCCTCGGCGTTTTCGATAATGCCCTCCGCCCTGCGCTTTGCCTCGAGAATGACTTCCTTGCCCTGCTCTATGTACTGCTCCTTTAAGGACTCAAGCTCCTTCTGCTTATGCTCAACATCGCGCAGCGCCGCGATAAGCTCGGCTTCCTTATGGGCTAAAAGCTCCTCCGGGGTCTCATCAGGCTCTGCCTGATCCTCCTCGGGATCTGTCAGCGCTTCGCTGACCTCCTGCTCGTATATGTCTATGTCATCGTTTTCCGCCGCGGCCTTTTTTCGGGTCGAAACGGGTATCGCAACAGCATTCGAGATGTCAATCCCGCCGCCGTAGCGCACGGAACTATACTTGTATATCGCCAACAAATTCACCTCTCACTCGCATAAACGCAGAATAAATTACGCGATGATCTCGTCCTCGCTGCCGCGGGAAATAGTGATCGTTCCCTCCTGCTCAAGGCGTCTGATGATAGCGACGATCCTCTGCTGAGCCTCGTCAACGTCACGCATACGCACATTGTGCAGATATTCGATATCCGCCTGAAGGTTCTCTCTCGCACGGCTGGAAATGTTTGCAAAAATGCACTCCGCGACCTCCTGAGTAGATCCCTTGATCGCGACAGCCAGATCCTTTGAATCCACCTGCTTGACAAACTCCTGGATATCCTTGGAATCGAGGCGCACAATGTCCTCGAAAACGAACATCTTCTGCTTGATAAGGTCGGCGAGCTTCTGGTCGCGCGCGCCTAACTCGTCGAATATGTACTTTTCCGTCGCACGGTCAACGTTGTTCATGATCTCAGCGACATAGTTGATACCGCCGACCTCCATGCTGTCCGTAGACGCGAGCGTCGCGAACTTCTTTTCGAGCGACGCCTCTATCGACTTTACAACATCCGGCGAAGCCCTGTCCATCGTTGCTATTCTCTCAACGACCTCCACGCGTTTTTCCTTCGGAAGCTCCGAAAGGATAGCGGACGCCTGGTCGGCTCTCGCGTACGAGAGAATAAGCGCTATAGTCTGCGGGTGTTCGTTCTGAACAATAGCCAGCAGATTTTTATAGTCAGCCTTTCTCACAAAGTCAAACGACTTTGACTCAAGCTGTTTAGTGATCCTGTTAAGCAGCATATCCGCCGTTTCGGAGCCGAACGCCTTTTCAAGAACGTTTCTCGCATAGTCAAGTCCGCCCTCCGTAACGACCTTTTGCGTCAGACACAGCTCGTAAAACTCATTTAGGACCTCGTCAACAGTATCTATTGAGTGAAACTCCATACGTGCAAGCTCTACCGAAACAGACTCAACGTCTTCGTCCGACAAATGCTTATATATTGCCGAAGCGTTTTCCGCGCCCATAGACGCAAGCACCAGCGCCACCTTTTTTGACGGGGTCATCTCATCGTTTTTTGCCGCTTTATCGGAACCTGCCATAAATCACACCTCTGTTTTTATCAACATATCCTTTGCCTTATCCGAACCCGCTCAGACTTCTTCTCTGAGCATATTCTTTATGATAGAGGCAACGATCTCGGGATTTGACTTCGCAAACTCCGAAATCTCGCGCTTGAGGATCGTTTCGCGCGACTCCTTGCCGGCTTCTTCGGTAAGACTCGCGATATTGAAATCGACCTCCTTCGGAGCTTCGTCCATGATGCTCGTTCCCATAGCTCCGCCGGCGCCGTACTGTGCCGAAGCTGCCGCGGCAGCCTCCTGGCGTTTTCTGATCCTCTTCTTGCGGCTTCTGCTCATAAACAGCGAAGCTATAAGCAGCATCACAAGTACAACACCCAGCGCTATTACAACGAACAGCAGCATATTTCTGTATGTATCTACCGGCTTTGTGATAATGCCCGAGAAATCGCCGTTAGAAGTAGAACCGCCCACTGTTCCATCAAGCGAGAACACAGTGTTCCATGCACGAACAAATTCGGGGTCAGTACCCGCGGCAGCCGCCACTACTCCCTCAATTCTTTCGAGGTCTGCCGCTGTCATGTCCGCGGCGTTAATGATAACGCCGACCGACAGCCTCTCGATCTCATAGCCGCTCTTTTCGATGAAAGTCTTGACGTTTGTAACGCTGTACTGCTTTTCACTTTTTCTGTAGTAATAGGACTGTCCGTCAATCAGTCCGTCAATAGTGGGATAATCGGGCGACAGATCGCCGTTCGGCGTAACTCCGACAAGTCCGCCGGGAGCCTCGTCGTCTATCCACTCCGTAACATCGTCCTCGTGGTCAAGAACGCCGTGGTCTGTATCTCCCACGGGGAAATACTCCGTGCTTTCAACTCTCTTCGCGTCAAAGTTAAGGTCAGCCGATACATTGAGCGTATAGCCGTTCGGTCCGTACACTTTACTGAGCATCTCTTCAAGATCAGCTTTGAGAGCCTCGGTTATCTGAAGCTGAAACTGCTGTCTTCTGCGCGCGATATTGATGCCCGAAGCGTCAACCGCACCGCTTTTCTCCTCTTCTTCGGATATCCACTCATACGAGCGTCCGTATGTATCAACCACGGAAATGTTGTCGATCGTAAGATCATCAACGCTCGTTTCGATAAGCCTGAAGATCGCTCTTACCTCTGCGTTGGTCAGCGCGTCCGCCTCTCTGAGCTTTAAAGTAACCGAACATCTCGGCTCCTCGTTCTTGCTCGTTATAACATAGTTCGGCGTGTCGGGCATCTCAAGAATAACCGTCGCCGTAGCTACAGGGTCGAGCTGAGCGAGCGTCGCCGCTATGCGAGCTTCTCTCTGCTGACGCTGTACCTCGCGCTTCTGCATGTCGGTACTCCATATATCAATACCGTCGTTCCATATATCATAGTTAGTCGCGTTTTTCGGATAACCCGCGACAAGCAGGTTCATTCTGAGCTGGTCAACCTTATCATCCGGCACGATAATATCGCCCGAAGCCGTAGCTCTTACGTCCGTAATTCCCTGTTCCTGTATCAGCGCTACGATCTCGCCCGCCTCGGTGCTGTTAAGTCCCGAGTAGAGCGTCGCCTCGCCCCTGTGGTTGAGCAGAGCAACTAAAATAATAATTATAGCTATAAGCGCTATGGGAATAGCCGCGACCATTACCTTTACGGCAGTCGAAAATCCCGTCCACTTATCTTTAACATATACCGTAACTTTTTTTACTCTTTCACCCATTTTGCTTTTATGCCACCTTTATCATATCTGCATATTTATAATAGAATTATAAGCGCTTACGACCTCGTTTTTAACGGTAACCAGAAGCTCCACAGCCATATTCGCTTTTTCGATATTGGACTGGACCTCCGCGAGGTTGTCTATATTTCCGAGCATAAGGTCGATCATGTCGCGGTCAACCTGCTCGTTCGTTGTGATAACATTGTCTACCAAGCCCCTGAAGATGTCGAGAAATGACGCGCTGTCCACGTTTGCGACCGGATAAGTCTGCGTGTTCATATCCTTCATTTTCGCCATCGGCTGCATATCTGTAAGCGATACAAAAGGCACAAATTCCATAATCATGTACTCCTTTTTTATGTTAGAAGTTAGAGGCAAGAGGTCAGATCGAACGCCGAAAAGCAGCCGACATGATCCTCTTCCCGCTTAAATACCGGCTCAATTATCAGCCCTGACCTATCCTCAGCGCCGCAGAAGCCATTGCCTTTACAACGTTCCACACCTCGACGTTCGCGTTGTACATATTCGAGGCTTCCATAGCGTCCATTTCCTCTACCGCGATATCTACGTTGGTCTCATAAACATACCCATACTCGTCCGCGAGAGGATTGTTCGGGCTGTAAACGGGAGTGGGCGGGGTCGGATCTTCAACAACGCGCGTACACTCAACGCCCCTGAGCTGGACATAAGTAAAGCGCTTTGCTACGTGCTGACCCATTTTTGTCCACAAGATCCTCTTAAAGGTCTTGTCCTCGTTGAAAACGACCATCTGGCGCTTATAAACGTCCTCGGGTCTTGTCGCATAGTCATCGCCGTTCGCAACGTTCTGGGCAATTATATCGAGCCTGAACTGCTGGGCTGTCATTCCCGATATCGGGATATCAAACGAACTAAGAAAAGCCATTTTAACCCTCCTTATTTAATATTGTATCTTATTTGGTGACCAAAGCGCTCCTCATTCTCGAGAAGCTTCCGTTCATCTCATTTATGAGCATATCGAACTGATAGCTTATTCTCGAAAGCTCGGTGGCCTGTGTGTCGTGGTCGACGTTATTTCCGTCAGCCTGGTCATCCGTGACTCTATCAACAACGATCTGCTGTGCAAGGTTAAGCTCCTTCTTAACGCTGCCGTCAGCGCGCAATTTATCCCTCAGCACGCCGTGAAAAGTAAGGTATTTGCAGTTATAATCGGGCGTATCCTCATTCGCGATGTTCTGCTCGATGACCTGCATCTTCTGCCACAAAACCGTCAGTCCCTGTTCGGTTATCCTAAAGGCAGTCGTATCAAAAAGAGCCATAATAAAACCCCCTGCTGAAAAGATTTTCCTGCGGGATACTGCGAAGCCCTATTTTTAGGCGCAACTATCCCAAGCTGCATTTATCCATAGTTATTATACAACATTTTTTTTAAAATTTCAACAGTTTTTTTTAATTTTTAAACAAGCCGTCAAAATACCGTTAAAAAAACGCTGTTTTTTTGGCACACGGCTACAAACTCACAAAAAAAATATATGTTTTTTAGTACAATTATACAACCTAAAAATAAAGTATTCGGAAAAAAATTGTAAGATTTACAAAAAAATAAAAAATTCCGCTTGACAAAAATTAAACATTGTGATAGAATAACATCGGATTGCGGAGGGAAAATGTCCGAAATCGTTTTCCCCGAACAGTCCCGTTTAATTTAATATGCCTTATAAACCGATGAAGCAGAGATAAAGGCGCTTAAAGCCCCTACAGAGAGCGGTCGTTGCTGAGAGTACCGCGGAAAGCGAAGCGCATGAGCCGAAGGAAATTTCCGGCTCTTAAATGGACTGCCGAGGGTGCGATGAAAAAGCGGACGCGGCTATGCTGTGCGCTTTAGTATCCCGCAACGTGCGCGAGCGTTAATCGCAGGGGTATGTCAGTACCCGCAGAGTGCGCGGAGCTATTGTTCCGCGAATTAAGGTGGTATCGCGGCGATTTGTTCACCGTCCTTATGACAGAGGAATACTGTCATAAGGACGGTTTTTGTTTTCGTTCACGAATAACTTGTGCGGGTCATTTGGAAAGGAGAGAACAAAATGTCAGTTCCAAGCTTGGAGGAAGCAAAAAAGTATGCCGATTACAGCAAGATCCCGATAAAACGGGAGATCCTTTCGGATATCAGGACCCCCATAGAGGTCCTGAAGATCCTGAAAGCCGTAAGCAGTCACGTTTATATTCTCGAGAGCGTCGAGAACCAGGAGAAATGGGGACGGTATACGTTTTTGGGCTACGACCCGACGCTTGAAATTTCCTGTATAAACGGAAAAACGACCGTAAAGAACGTGCTTTCGGGAGAATGCGAAACATTCGAGGGAAAAAGCCCCGCGGAGTATATCCGAAAGCTTATGAGCGAGTTCAGATCTCCCACGCTTTCGGGATTTCCGAGCTTTACGGGTGGTCTGGTCGGATATTTCAGCTACGACTATATTAAATACAGCGAACCGCGTCTTACGCTTGACGCGCTCGATGAGGAGCATTTCAAGGACGTTGACCTTATGTTATTTAATAAGGTAATAGCCTTCGACAATATCCGCCAGAAGATAATACTCATAACAAACATATCGGGCAGCAACATCGAAGAGGAATACAAAATTGCCGAAAAAGAGCTTGAGGAAATGGCAAGGCTCATTGTTGACGGTAAGCCGGAGCCGGATAAAAAAGCGTGTCTCAAAAGCGAATTCAAGCCCCTTTTCAGCAAGGAGCAGTACTGTGAAATGGTAAACCGCGCGAAAAAGTACATCTATGAGGGCGACATCTTTCAGGTCGTACTGTCAAACAGGCTCGAGGCGGAATTTGAGGGCAGCCTGCTCAACACCTACCGAATGCTTCGCACAACAAACCCCTCGCCGTATATGTTCTATTTTTCAAGCGACGATATGGAGGTCGCGGGTTCAAGCCCCGAAACGCTCGTAAAGCTTGAAGGCGGCGTGCTTCATACCTTCCCTCTCGCGGGAACGCGCCCGCGCGGAAAGACCGACGAGGAGGACAGGGAGCTTGAACGCGGGCTTCTTGCGGACGAAAAGGAGCTTTCCGAGCATAATATGCTGGTGGATCTCGGCAGGAACGACCTCGGTAAGATCTCGGAGTTCGGCTCGGTCGAAGTCGAAAAGTATATGTCGATCGAGCGATATTCCCACGTTATGCATATCGGCTCGACCGTCCGCGGGCAGATAAGAAAAGAGTTTTGCGCGCTTGACGCGGTAAATGCGGTACTCCCCGCGGGAACACTCTCGGGAGCGCCGAAGATACGCGCCTGTGAGATAATAAACGAGCTTGAAAACAACAAGCGCGGGATATACGGCGGCGCGATAGGCTATATAGATTTTCGCGGGAACCTCGATACCTGCATCGCCATACGCCTGTGCTTCAAGAAAAACGGAAGGGTCTTCGTAAGAAGCGGCGCGGGCATCGTCGCGGACAGCGTACCCGAAAACGAGTTTAACGAATGTATAAACAAGGCGAGGGCGGTCGTAAACGCGCTCGAAGCCTCGCGGGAGGTGTAATTATGATCCTGCTCATAGACAACTACGACAGCTTTTCCTATAATTTATATCAGTTGATAGGAGCAATCGATACCGATATAAAGGTGATACGCAATGATGAGCTTACCTGCGAGGAAGTATTTGCGCTGAGACCTTCACACATTATAATAAGTCCCGGTCCCGGCAGACCCCGCGAAGCGGGGATATGCGAGGAGCTGATCGTAAAAGCCGCGGGGAAGATCCCCGTTTTGGGAGTTTGCCTCGGACATCAGGCGATCTGCGAGGCGTTCGGCGCAAGGATAACCTACGCCAAACAGCTTATGCACGGAAAGAAGTCCGTCATCGAATACAACAGCTCTTCTCCGATCTTTTCGGGCATAAGCGGCGAGCTTTCGGTCGCGCGTTATCACTCGCTTGCGGCGGACGAGGATTCAATTCCCGACGAGCTTAAAATAACGGCAAGAACCGCCGATGGGGAAATTATGGCAGTCGAGCATAAAAAATACCCCGTTTTCGGACTGCAATTTCACCCCGAAAGCATACTCACGAAAAACGGTGGAAAAATGATCGAAAATTTCCTTGAAACAAGGTGATTTTTCACAGCAATTTCAATGGGGTAAAAACAGCAAAAACGCCCTCAAAAAAATACCGCAAAAAATCGTCGAAAATATGCCGAAAAATTACCGAAAAAAATATGTAAATAAAGCCATAATTTTTTAGATATTTTTTATGTTGACGAATTTAGCGCAAACCGCGGCTGTAATGCCGAATATTTGCATATAAACAGCATTTTTTCAAACACTTTTTTCGCGAAAAAAACGATTAAATATCGCCCTGTTTTCGGGTGTATTTTTTAAAGGAAAAACAATGTATTTTTTCGGCGTTTTTTAATATAAAAAGCACCTAAAAACAACCATATTTTTCCGGGCGGTTTCCAAGTAAAAAACAACGTAATTTTTATGTCGGTTTTCCGCGCGAAAACCAACGCATTTAAGGAGGCAAATACAATGATAAAAGAAGCAATTGTTAAAATCGTTGATAAGCAGGATCTGACCTATGATGAAGCTTATAAGGTTATCACCGAGATCATGTCGGGAGAGACTACTCCCACGCAAAACGCGGCGTTTCTCTCGGCGCTCTCGACAAAGAGTACCAAAGCCGAGACTATCGACGAGATAACGGGCTGTGCCGCAGCTATGCGCGACGCCGCCACAAAATTTGAAAACGACCTCGACCTGCTCGAGATAGTCGGCACGGGCGGCGACAACGCCCACAGCTTCAACATCTCCACGACCGCGGCTGTCATTATAGCGGCTTCCGGGATAATGGTAGCAAAGCACGGAAACCGCGCGGCTTCGTCGCTCTGCGGCGCTGCGGACTGTCTTGAAGCGCTCGGCGTAAACATAGACCTCTCTCCCGAAAAGTGCCATGAGCTCCTCGAAAATGTCGGCTTCTGCTTCTTCTTCGCGCAGAAGTACCATCCCTCTATGAAATATGTAGGACCTATCAGAAAGGAGCTTGGTATCAGGACGGTCTTCAATATCCTCGGTCCTCTTACCAATCCCTCAAATCCGAAGCATCACCTGCTCGGCGTTTACGACCCCTCGCTCGC
>JAFLUE010000039.1 GCA_022508945.1 Oscillospiraceae bacterium | reverse complement strand
CTCGTAGAG
Source organism: Oscillospiraceae bacterium (assembly GCA_022508945.1). GTDB lineage: Bacteria > Bacillota > Clostridia > Oscillospirales > Ruminococcaceae > CAG-115. The sequence continues at coordinate 15,586 of JAFLUE010000039.1, read as the reverse complement.
CTCGTTGTAGTAATCGCTATCATCGGCGTACTTGCTGCAATTCTTATCCCCGTAATGATCGGCGTTGTTCAGGACGCGAACATTACTTCTGCTGACACTCTTGCGAAGCAGATCTACTCCACCACCACAACCTTCTGCACAAACGCAGATACCGCTAAGCACTCTCTCAGAGGTGTTGACAAGAGCCACGTTGCTTACGTTAAGGCTGCTGTTGCTGGCGGTACTTGGACTCTGACATTTGGCGGCTGCGAAGCAGCTACCGGCGTTACTACCGGAGCTACAACAGGCATCGATACCGGTACAACGGGCGTTATTCTCAAGTTCGGTGACGGCAATACCTACAAGTTTGCAGGTACTGATACCGAGAAGTCCCTTGCAGGTCGTCTTGGCGATACTCTTCGTGATTTCACCAACGGCGTTGCTTACATCTACTTCTCGAACGGCGCTTGCGTAGGCGCTATCGTTGAGCAGGGCGCTTCCTCTACTTCCGATTCGATGGGTACTCTCAAGGGCGCAGTTGCTAAGGCTCTCTTCCCGAGCACTCAGAAGGCTGTTGGCACATGGGATGGCAAGGCTGGCGTTCTTTCCGGCGGCGTTATCATCGGTACTTCTCCGAAGATCGCTCTCAGCTAATCCTTTGAGCTGAACAAAAACTTAACACAAAGTTCCTCGGCGGGTTTCCCGCCGAGGGATATTGTGTATATAAGACAGGTTGGAGATTATGATAAAGCTTATTAATTTAAAACGGAAAAAAGCGTTTACTCTTGTAGAGCTTGTTATAGTTCTCGCCGTTATCGGCGTCCTCGCGGGGATCCTTCTTCCTGTTATGATAGGCGCGGTAAGAAGCGCTAATGTCGCTTCCGCCAACACATCCGCAAACGATGTGAGAAAATTTATCAACACATGGATAACTCAGATGGACGCGAAGGGGCATACCGTAAACAAAAGCAGAAACGCCGAAAACGAGCCGTCCATAACCGTTATAGCCGACAAGGGTATTTACGCCATAACCTTTTCGGAAAACTTCTGGGCTTATGACGAGGACGAGGATGAGATGAAAAGACTGCTGAACGAGCATCTTGTCATTAACCTCGGTTATCATGAGCTTGTCGCGATAGGCTACATAGACAGAGGCGCGGTGGCGGCGCTTTGCTATTGCGTGAATTTAAGCGAATCCACGGACGACCTGCCCCAATATGCGGATTTCTGGCGCACGGATTATTGGACGAGCGGTACAAACGGCATAGCGGCAGACGGAACGGTTATAGGAACTTCCCCACAGATCTTGAACGGCTGAGCTGTTGTTTTTGTGATATCTCAGCCGATTCCACAAAAACAACAGCTTGGCGGGAGGAATTTTTATGAAATTTAAACGAAACAAGGGCTTTACGATGGTGGAGCTTGTCGTGGTGATCGCGGTGATCGCGGTGCTTGCGGCGATGGTTCTGCCGCCGCTTTTATCGACCGAGTCGAATAAAGTACGCGTAACGGACGCCGCGAAGGATTATTATGTTGCCGTTCAGCACGTGATGTCAAAGTTCGCGAAGTATGAGTCTGACGTGGCGAAGCCGGGAGTTGCCGTAAACAACGGCGCTTTCGTTGTGAAATACGACAAGGAATTCGGCGGAAACAGACCGATCTACGAGTATATCTTCATTTCCATGGAGATCCGCAACAGCAGGATCCTCCATGCTGCGGCGTATTCCTCCGACAGCCCCGAGGTTGCTATGGCACAGGTCCTTCAGGGCAACAACCGTATCGAAAGAGAGCTGGTTGAAAACGGGACCTATGACCTTTGGAACAGCGACGGCGACGACGCGACCGTTACTCCTGAGGGATACCGTTTTCTGTCGATGTTCATGGATGAGATGAACGCGCTTTTCGACGCGGCGGACGGTTTTTACTATGCGCTTATTCGTTATGACGGAAAGCTTGAGACAAATGCCGCGGGTTATCCCGACGCAAGCGCGGGAAACAGCGTTATGAGGGTCGCGATGGCGGGATACGGCGACTATGCTCTTCCCTATTACAGCGACACAGTCACCGCAACGACCGCGCCGGGCTTTGAAGCATATAAGACCAAAAATCTCCTTGTTACAGAGCTTGGCAAGATCTCAACAGGCGACTATTTCGGGATCCAGTCAAGTGAAAAGGTCGGAAGCTACTACATCGGCGAGAGCGGAAGCTATTTTGCAGTCAATTAAAACAACGGGAGATGTCCGCGGGATTTCCGCGGACATTTTTTTCAAAAAAATACCGCAAATCGCTAAAGTTCCGAGCTTTTGTGACGATATATAATTTGAGGGGATATTGTACCCTTTCGTGGGGATCCAAAAAAAGACGCCGCGAAAAAAATTTGCATTAGAAGGAGGTCGGCATTTATGGAGATAAAAAGATTAAACGGGGTTATTTCTACCTACGCCGCAAATAAGCCTTCCGCGCCGAAAAAGCCGACTGCGACATCTGCTGTGAAAAACACGGACAGGGTTGTGTTTGGATTTGAAAGCGCTATCGCTTCCGCTAAAGCGCAGATCGCCGAGGAGATAAAGGCTGACGCGACGCCCGCGGAGCTTGTTGAGGCGGCTGAGGCGGCTGACATGAACAACGCAGGCGATATCGCGGCTTTGATTCTTATGGGGTGAAAATATGAATTCCACAACGGCAAAGGCAGTTATCAAATGCCTGGAGATAAACGTTGATTTTTACCGCGAGCTTACGGTTTTTCTCATGAAAAAGCACACAAAGATACTCGCGGACGATCTCGAGTGGCTTACAGACTCGCTGAATGACGAGCAGGCTTATGTTATGAAAAGCCGTTCGCTCGAGGAAAAGAGAATTGCTCTTTTCGAGGGGCTCGGGATCGGCGGAAAAAGCCTGAGCGAGCTTTCGAGCGAGGCGCCGGACGAGTATAAGGCGAAGATAACGATGCTTGCGAATCAGCTCAGGGAGCTTATAGACAGCATCAAGAAAATCAACGACGAAACAACCGAGCTTGTGAAGCGAAAGCTCGATAATGAACGGGAGTTTGTCGAGCGCGCGGGATTCCTCGAGCGCCCCGAAACATATAACAAAAACGCTTCTAAGGTTGCGGGAGGAAAATCCTCTCCGTCAAAAACAATACGACAGGTTTAAAAGACATCATCTCAAACCGAAAAGCGCCGAGCGGCCAAGTGATTTTGCCGATAGGCAAAAGGGCAAGTCGGGCGGTGCTTCGGAGGTTTACGGGAAGGTCGAGTGAGGAGGAAATATGCGTCCTACTTTTTTGGGTTTTGAAGCACAGAAACGCACTCTGCAAATGGCTCAGAAGTGCATCGACATAGTCGGAAACAATATCTCAAACATAAATACCCCCGGCTATACAAGACAGCGCGTCGATCTTTATTCGATGTACGTCGCGGGAATGCCGAATCTCGGCTGGAACAGCCCGAGCCAGACACTTTCGATCGCCGGTCAGGGCGTAAACTCCTACGGAGTGAGCCAGATACGCGATATCTACATCGACAAGAGATACCGCGCGAATGTCGCTACGGAGTCCGAAACGGAAAAGATGGTGAATATACTTTCGGATATTGAGGATATTATCGACGACTTCGAGTATGAGGGCTTGCAGTTCTTCACCCAGCAGTTCTTCAACGCCCTTCAGGCGTACTCAATGGAAAAGCCGGACAGCAGCGAAATCGCGACGCTCTGCGTAAACAACGCGACTAACCTTTGCAAACTGCTTAATCAATACTCGATCGAGATAAAGCAGGTCGAGTATACATATGCAAACGAGCTTAAAGATACGACAAGTCATATCAACGAGATGCTCGAGGAAATGAGAAAGCTCAATGACAGGATCGAGAAGGAAAAGCTCCACTATAACGACGAGTACGGTCCAAACGAGCTTTACGACGAGATGAACCTCTATATCGACGAGCTGGCGACATACGGAAACGTAAGCGTAGTCCAGCACGCAAACGGAACGTTTTCCGTCGATATGGGCGGGATAAATATTCTTGACGGCTTAAAGGGCAGGACAAACCATATTATGATGAAGGACTATGAAACCAACGGAGTTGCGATCTTGTTCTTTGAAAGCGGAGAGGAACTAAACCTCGAATCCGGAAGCCTCAAGGGTTATGTCGATATGCTTAACGGAAACGGCGTTTACGCTACAGGCCGTCAGAACGGCTACTACGGCGTGGCATACTTCAAGAGCGCGATCGACGAGTTTGCGAGAACGCTTGCGAGGGTATTCAACACCGCAAACGGCGGAGACGACGATCCCGCGAGAAATATGTTCAGCGCGGACAAAGAGGGCGCACTTATCACGGCAGGAAACATCCACGTTTCGGACAGTTGGCTTCGCGATCCGACAATGATAGGAAAAACAAGATACTTTGACCCGAATACGGGACTTTACGGATACGGCTTTGACGAGATCATAAACGAGGAAACGGGAGAGGTCACGCTTCAGAACAGCAACGTTCTCTACCTTATTTCCCAGTTTGACAACCATAATATAAAATTCGGAAACGCCCACGACTTTTCGGGAAGCTTTTATGAATATATTTCGTTTATCTCAAACCGCCTGGCTGAGACAATAAGCTATGAATCAAGCCGCTATGAAACCGCGGTTATGACGGTCGATATACTTCTCGACGCGAGAGATGATATTTCCGCGCCGGACTTTGACGAGGAGGGCGTTGATATGATGAACTACCAGAAATGGTTCAGCGCTTCTTCAAGACTTACAACGACGCTCGACGATATGCTTGACAAGCTGATAAACGGCACGGGAAGAGTCGGACTTTGATTGACGGGAGGATCATTTAGATGAGAGTTACAAATAATACGATTATGAGAGGTTACCACCGCAACCTGAACAGAGTCGGTAATCTCAAAAGCGATTCGATGGACAAGATCATGTCGAACAGAAAGTTCAACAGGGCGAGTGAAAGTCCGATAGACGCCGCAAAGGCGCTCAACGTAAGAAAGTCGCTTTACTATACAGACCAGTACACGGAAAACCTCAAGGTCGCGGATAAGTTCTATACCGAGGCGGAGACCTCGCTGCTCGGAGTTTCATCAAAGCTCCAGGAGATCCGCGAGGAGCTTGTTGCCGCTTGTAACTCCGGTATAAAGAGCATCGACGAGTATAACGTATACGCCCAGCACCTTGAAATATTCGCGACACAGCTTTGCGAGATATTCAACACCGATAGCGCGGGAAGAGCGATCTTCGGCGGCTCGAGCGATGACGGACAGCCATTTGTTATTTCGTACGACGATAACGGATACGGAACGGTTACTTATCACAACGTTCCCGTAAACGCCTATAACAGCTATCTGAACTTCCCTTATTCGGACGTGATCCTTGCCGATATAGGTCTTGGACTTTCGGTAAACCAGAAATCTCATGATATCGACCCGCAGACGGGTCTCAGAATTTCGTTTAACGGTCCCGAGGTCTCGGGCTGCGGAACGGACGGAGGGATCGCGGATATCGATATGTCCTCGGTAATGCCCGGCAAGGAGTATTCTATCGACGTTTACACAAACAACATCAAAAAGACGATCGTCTTTAAGGGCGGTAAGGACGCGGCAGAAACTGCGGCAAACCTCGAAGATGCGCTTAATAAGGAATTCCTCAAAAGCCATATGAAATTTGAAGTGAGCGAGCAGGGCGTTATAACAAACAAAAGCGGAGGAAATGTCTGCATTATAAACAGCAAGAACGCGGTAAACAAGCTTTCCTACAGCAACAACTACGGCTATTCAAACCGCTTTAATGTGGATCTTGAAAGTCTCGAAGAGGGCAGAGAGTATACATTAAAGGTTGCTGTGGGCGATGACACACAGATCATTAAATTTACTGCGGGAGCAGACGAGACGGAGAGTATGAAGGCTATCCAGGAAGCTCTTGACAACGCGTTTGGAGTTGACGACGCCGGAAACGGACTCGTACATATCGCCGAAGACGGCGCGATCACGTCGGAGGGAAAAACGGTTAAGCTGATAGGCGACGCCGAAAACGAAAATTCGGTATATGCTCCGTTTGAAAGAGAGAAATCGTTCTCCAACAACTACATTCAGCTTACGCTCGACGCGGCGGCGGCATTGAGAAACGGCGATATTGAGTATGCCAACGCCTGCATCGACAAGATAGTAAAGGCAAACGAAGCAACGCTTGTTGAGATAGCAAACCTCGGAAGCAACGAGGATTTCATCAGCTTCAGCCTTGACAGAATGACAACAAGAGAGACTAATCTTAAGGAGCGTCAGGATGAACTTGAAGCCTGCGACCTTGAAGAAGAATCCACAAGGCTCAAACAGTACATCGCTATGTACAACGCCTGCTTACAGCTTGCGACGGAAGTTGTTCCGCAGAGTATTTTCAACTACATGAGATAACTGCGGGATTTAATAAAAAGCCAATTTTTAAAGGAGGTGTTCAGGATGAACCCAAACCTGCTTCAAATAACCACAATTCCGATAAGAATCGAAATTAAGGTTACAAATGGGCAATTTAAGGCAACGGAGGGCGACAAACAACCAAAGGTTAATATCACCACAAAAAACGGCGGGTACATTATGCAGGCAGAACCGCTCAGGCTGAAAATTGACACATATGAGGCAAGGAAGAGCCTTGGTCTTGGTCATATGAACGACGCGGATATGCTTAAGCAAAAAGCCCAGGAAGGGTTTTCCATCGCGTTTCAGGGAACCGCGAAGGTCGCTCAGGAGGGCGACCAGCTCGCGAGAGGAGTATCACCTTCCGAGATCGCGATAAATAACGCGCGCGCCGGCGCAACGATAGAAACCATCATGGAGTTCTTGCCGAAAGAAGGCGCGGACATAACCTTTGATAAGGGAACTCTGAATATCGAATATCAGATGGGTACACAGGATTTTGACTGGAATATCGCGACGGGTAAGCCTATGGAGTTTATTCCCGGAAGCGTAGAGCTGATCGTTCGCGACAGACCGCGCGTGGAAATTGAGTATGTCGGTGATCCTATATATGTTCCTCCGAGTTCAAATCCCAACTACGAACCGCCTCCATACGATATGCTGTAAAGGGATGAAGCATGATGAAGATTAAAACGAGAGATTTCGGCGAGGTTGAGATCGAAGAAAGCGAGATCTACACCATTCCCAACGGAATAATAGGCTTTGAGGACACTAAAAGATATGCGCTTTTAAGTCCTCTCGGAGAAAACACTTTTCCGATGTGGCTTCAGGCAGTCGATTCGGAAACGCCGTGTTTTGTGGTTTACGACCCAATGCTGATATATTCCGATTACAGCTTTGCGATTTCCGATGAAGAGCAGGAGCTTCTTAAAATTGACGAAAACGCTCCGTACAGATGTCTTGCGGTTGCGATCGTTCCAGATGATTATCGCAAAACGACCATAAATCTGCGCTGCCCTATTGTTGTAAACACAAAGGACAACATAGCTATGCAGATTATGCTTGACGAATACGATTTTAAGTGTCCTGTTTATTCCGAGGAGGCGTAATATGCTTGTTATAACCAGAAAAGTTGGCGAGAGCATTATTATTTCCGACAAGGTCGAGGTTTCGGTTTTGGAGGTTGTCGGAGATAAGGTCAAGCTCGGGATCAACGCTCCGCGAGAAATAAAGATCATAAGGAGCGAACTTAAGATCGCGAAAGAAACGAACGAACAGTCTGCGGAGGTATCCGCGGGCGTAAAACAGCTTTTAAACAAAGGAAAGCAGGAGGAGATTTAAGATGGCTATAAGTAATTTGCGTTTAAGCGGTATAAACTCGGGATATGATACCGAGGCCATGATCGAGCAGATGCTCACGGGCTACCAGTCCAAAATCGATATTCAGAACAAAAAGCTTACAAAGCTCACGTGGCAGCAGAACGCTTATCGCGACATTATCAGCAAGTTTACAACGTTCAAAAGCAAGTATTTCGATATTCTCAAAAAGGATTCTTATCTTTTAAGTCCTTCGACTTTCAGCAGATTTAACAGCACTATCAGCGGAAAAACTCTCGGAAAAGACGCAAGAGGCATAGGCGTGGTTACATCTACCAACTCTGCTGAGGGAAACTATAAGATAAGAGTAAGTCAGCTTGCTACAGCAACAAAAGCGAAGGGATCTGTGATAACTCCCGCGAATTTCAAGCTTGATCTTGCAAAGGCTGCCGAACATTCGAGCTATACCGAAAATGAGGACGGCACAAGAAACTATAATTTCAGCCTTGATGTTAAGGTCGGCGATGTTTCCAGGACAGTTGAGTTCAGCGCAGAGAATATCGCTCTTGACGAAGACGGAAACATAGATATGCAGGCGTTTTCCGACGCTGTTACCGAAAGCCTCAATACCGCTTTGCAGGACGCTTTCGGAAGAACGGGCGCGGATAAGGACGACTCTGACGGAATCGATGACTACTTCGTTCAGGTAAAATCAAACGATGACGGTACGCTCTCGTTTGAGGTAAACGGAAACGCCACGGTTTCTATTGCCGAAAAAGATGGTGTTTTCGGGCTTGCTAAGGCGTCGAAGGTTATATCTATCTCGGGTATGAGCGCGGTTACGGGAACAAACACCGTTGCTGTGACCATCGGCGGCATAACAAAGAACGTTTCGTTTGAGGGAGTTTCCGATACATATTTCGACAGCAGAAACGAAAGTGGAAACGAGGAGATCCTTGCGGAGTATAATGAGCTAAAAGAAGCGGCTTTCAGAAAAGAGAACAATCTTCTTTGGTTTATTCCCGTAAGCAAGGAAGCGCTCGATTCATATAACTACTCAAGCGCGCAGGCGGCAAAGGACAAAAACAACGCCGCGTTGGAGAGTGCTCTTAATGAGGCGTTTTCCGGCGTTTCAAGCAAATATTTTGACGACAAGGACGAAAGCGGAAACGAGAAGCTCCTTGAGGAGTATAACGCGCTTAAAGAAGCGGCCTTCAGAAAAGAGAACAATCTGTCCGATGAAGATGAGATCGACCCGGACGAATTTGAAGCTTTTGAGTACACAAACGCGCAGGCGGTAAAGGACAAGAACCTCGCTGAGTTCGGAAGCGCGCTCAATGTAGAATTCGGCATCAGCGATAAGGGTTATGTTACCGCTATCAAAAACGGAGTTGCTCAGGAGTTTTCAATGACCTCCGTTGAGGGCGGAACTCTCGGTCTCGAAAAAGGCTCGGTTTCAAACAAGATGACCTCCAGAACGACTCTCAGAGATCTTGGCATTACCGGAAACGATATCACTATTGACGGTTCAACGGGCGAGGTTATCAGAAATTATTCTTTTGAGATAAACGGAAAGAAGATCGATCTTGACGAAAACGCGACCATCGACGACCTTATAAATGCTGTAAACAACAGCGGCGCGGGAGTTACGATGTCGTTCTCGACCATTACAAACAACTTTGAGATCAAAGCAAACGACATGGGTTCTTCCGGAAAGATCGAGTTTGGACTTAACGCCGAAGGCGAACCCAACAGAATACTTAAGGAATTGGGCTTGCTCGATTCCGAAGTTACAGTAGGTCAGAACGCTGTTTTCACCATTAACGGCAGCGAGATATATCATAACTCAAACTCTTATACCCTCGACGGTACTACCTTCAACTTTGACGATGACATAACCATCGACGAGGATTATGAGATAAATATCACCAAGAGCTATGATGATCTCAAGCAGACCATCAAGGATTTCGTAAACGACTATAACCAGCTTGTTGACGACATCTACAACTATATCGGCACGGCTCCCGCAAGAGACAAAAAGAATAACCTCTACGAGCCGCTCACTGACGCGGAAAAAGAGGGTATGAGCGAGAAGGAGATCGAAAAGTGGGAGGAGACCGCAAAGCAGGGCGTTCTTTACCAGGATTCGACCGTTTCGAGCATTATGTCTCAGCTCAGGACCGCGCTTTATAACAGCGTTACTCTTGACGACGGCTCAAAGTTCGGTCTGTTTAATATGGGCATAAAGACCGTTTCCTATTTGGATTCGAGCAGCGAAGATGTTATGCGCGGAAAGCTCACTATCGACGAGGACGCGCTTGACGCGGCATTTGCAAACAACGTTGACGCTATCCAAAAGCTGTTTACCGATACCGAAACGGGCGTTATGGCTAAGGTAAACAACATTATTGACAACGCGGTAAGATCCACCGGAACCTCAAAAGGCACTCTCATCAACAAGGCGGGTCTCGCGAGCGGCTCGACAGCTAAGGACAACTATATCTACCGCCAGATGCAGTCTATTCAGAGCCGTATTGCCACGCTTCAGAAAAGATATGACGCCAAAGAGGAATACTGGTGGAAGGTATTTACAAACCTCGAAAAGGTTATGGCAGACCTGAACGATCAGTCCGCTTATATGTCAAGTTATCTTGCCGGATTTGGCAACAATAATAGCGGATATCAAAGCTGATCCTTTGAATAAAGCGTTAAGGAGAGATATGAAATGGTAGATCCTTATTCGGCATATAAAAAGAAAACCGTTGAAACTCTGACGCCTGTTGAGGTCGTTATAAAGCTTTACAGCGAGATTGAGCGTCAGCTTGCGATTGCGGTGAACTGCGTTGAAAAAAACGACAGACGCGAATATCAGAAGGCAAACGAGGCATTTATTAAAGCGGAGAACTGTATAGATGCACTGCGCGAAACGCTTGATATGTCAATCCCGATTTCAAAGGAGCTTGAAAGCTACTATATCTTTTTCTATAAAGAAATAGTAAACGCGAATGTTCACAAGGACTGTACAGAGGTCAAAAAAATAATTCCGCTTGTTTCGGAGCTGAGAGACGCATTTACTCAGATCAGCCAGATGACCAGAGCGGAAATTGAGGCTCAGAAAGAACAAAATCAGAAGAAGAAAGGCGTAGGTTAAGGCGATAGCGAAAAAAGCTGCCGCTGAGTTATAACAACCATCAGGGTATGCTCATATTATAATAAAGAGCGGGAAAATTGCCTTAAAGACGCCGATTATAACTTGCAAGGGGAAAGAAGGGATTCTTATGGCAGAGCTTTTTGGCTGTGAAAAGGTGCAGGAAATAATGGAGAAAATTCTTTCAACCCTGCAGGAATATGAAAAACAAACCGATACGATGGTAAACGCAGACCTCGAAATTATTCAGCAGGGACTTATCGCCAGAAACGAGCTTATTGAAGATCTGGACGAATTAAAAAGCGACCTTGATACTGTGCTTGAATTTGAGTCGCCAGAGGAAACGAAGCTTTTGAAAATGCTTATAAACGGAAGCTTTGTAAACGTTCCTCTTGACGAACAGCACAAGAAAATTCAAGTGCTTCAGCGTAACATTACGCTCGCAAAACAGCGTATTTTAGGCAAAGACAAGGTCATTTCGGAACAGTTCAAAAATCAGCACGTTGACTCGCGCCGTGAGCTTGAAGCACTCAAGCAGACAAAGAAAAAAATCGGCTATTACAACAGTGCGGTTGTCGGAAGAGCGACAGGTCAGTCGCTTAACCGAAACCTGTAATAAGCGTACATCCGGCATTTTCAGTTTACAGTATATAAGCTTAACGCGCTCGGAAAAGGCGAGCCGCCTTTGGCAATACGCTTCAAATGTGAATCGTTGTCAAAGGCAGTTGCTCGAATGGTGCGATACTTCTGTATTACACCGTCCTTATTCCGAGCGCGTTTTTGCTGCTTGCGCGCAAGATTGAGCAAAACTTTTCGTGAGCGCCTGTTGTTCGGGACGATATGTTGTCGGCTAAAACAACACTCCGCGCCAAAGGCGCGGAGCATAAAGTCTTTGAAAGGGTCAAAGGGCGCAATATGCGCGCATTATTTGCCTGCGGCGAAAAACGCTTCGGTACAAAACGCTAAACTTTCTTCAGAAAGTTTCTACTTGCCGCCAAAGGCATTACAAACATTTTGCCACGCAATATTTTTCTCGAACGCCTGTTATCTTCACCCGTACAAGCGAGTGGCGGGGAATATTTTCGCCAGAGATCCTTACGGAAAAATACCTTTCCGTAAACCCGTGGCTGTACGAAGGCGACTTCGGCTTTTCGATGAGAACCGTCTGTTCCGAGCCGACCTGCTTTTTGAGAAACTCCTGTTCGAGAACGTCCGCCTGCGAGATCAGCGTCCTTGTGCGCTCCGTGATGATGCGAGGGTTAAGCTGCGGCATTTCCGCCGCAACCGTACCGATCCTGACGGAGAACGGAAAAACATGGATCTTTGCGAACTTCATTTCCTTTGCGAAGTCGATGCTTTTTTGAAAATCCTCGTCGGATTCCATGGGGAAGCCCGCGATAATATCCGTCGTTATTGCACAGTCGGGAAACGCGTCCCTCAGCTTTTCCACAACACGCGCGAACTGTTCGGTCGTATATTTCCTGTTCATTTTTTTCAAAACATCGTCGCTTCCCGATTGAACGGAAAGATGAAAATGCGGGCAAAGCGATGAAACCGCCTTAAACCGCTCTATAATATCATCGGATAGCATTTCCGGCTCGAGCGAGCTTAACCTCAGCCGCTGAACGCCGCTTTTCGCCGCCGCTTCAACCGCGTCAGCAAGCGAAAGACCGAACTCCTGACCGTAACAGCTAAGGTTTATCCCAGTAAGCACAAGCTCCTTATGCCCGTCATTTACGCACCGTACAGCCTGATTTGTTATTTCATCAACAGGCAGAGAGCGAACTCTTCCTCTCGCCGAGGGTATTATACAGTAAGAGCAGAACCTGTCGCAGCCGTCCTCGATTTTAATGAAAGCCCGTGTCCGATTTTCGTCGGGTATGGCGGATCTTTCATCATAAACTCGCGGAAGCGCACCGATTTTAACGATCTTAGTTTTGTTTCTCATAAATTCCTCGATCATATCGGGAATTCTGTGTTTTTCGGAGTTTCCCGTGACAATATCCGCGACCGTGTTCAAAGCCGCTTTTTCGGGAAAGCTTTGCGGGAAACAGCCGCATACGACCATAATACATTCCGGGTTTTTCTTCTTCTGGCTTTCGGAAAGGCGGCGCGCTTTCTCAACGCTCGTCCCCGTAACCGCACAGCTATTTATAATGTATATATCCGCGTTATTGTCTTCGGTTTTTTCAAAGCCGTGTTCGATCATATATTTTTCAATTGAAGCGCTCTCACAGGAATTGACCTTACAGCCGAGCGTCTCAATTACGAATTTTCTATTTTCCACAATTATTCTCCTTTTACAGAACACCTTTTATGTTCATACTCTAACTTTTTACCTCTGATCTCTAAAAGGGCAAAATCACCAAATAATAAGTTATACTTAATTATATTATACTTTAAAACTACAAATTTTTCAATAAGGTATTGACAATTTTTTAAAAACTTGATATATTGTGTTTATAAAAATAAAGAAAGGAAGATGTAGAATGAAAGACTATAAGATATTGCTCTCGTCTATCGGCGATGTAAAGGAGTTTGTTGCGGTGACAAACGATTGTCCGTTTGATATTGATGTGATCTCGGGCAGATACGCTGTTGACGCAAAGAGCATTATGGGCATTTTCAGCCTCGATCTGGAGAAGACCCTCACCGTGACCGTTCACGGAACCGACAAACAGTGTGAGGATTTTGCGGATGAGGTAAAGAAGTTTATGGTTGATTAAAGGAGGTTTTTGTTATGACAATAGTAAAAATCAAAATTGACACGATCGCGGACGTAAAGAAGTTCTGTTCGATCGTTATCGGCTGTGAGTATGATGTTGATATTGTAAGCGGAAGATATGCCATCGACGCAAAGAGCATTATGGGTATTTTCAGCCTTGACCTTTCGCACGATCTGGAGCTTAGGATCCACAGCGACAATTGCGGAGAGTTTCTCGATGATATAGAGGAATTTATTGTAAAATAAGAAGGAATAAGCTTTGATCCGTTTTTAAGCCGTGTTACGGCAGCCGCAAAGGCTGACCGCAGCGCGGCTTTCGTGTTTCTCAGGGCTTCTCTTGCAGCCTGTGGCGGAGTTTTATAAAGATTACATAAACATAACACAGGCGTTTTGTTTTTGTGGTTAAAATGTTTAAAGAACAAGTCTCCGTTTGCTAAAATTTGTGAAATACGCCCGAAGTTATTGGCTTTGGATTTTTAGCTAATTTAACAACAAGAATTTTGAGTTTTGACAATTATTCCCATTTTTCCGCCGATGTTTTTTGTTGTTACATTTTCATTTCAAGATTATTTTGGCATTTTTGCACAAAATTAACATGGGTTTTATGTTTGACATTAACGAAAAGAATTGCTATAATAGTAAAAAAAACAAGTTTGTCAGGAAAACCTTGCTAATTAGTTATGGTGTGAACTAAGAAAACGGTTTTCAAACGCGTTCGGAAAGATTGCTGCGAACGCTCGGTGATTTGAGGAGGAAATAATGAAATCACAAGTAATCAAGGAGAAGATGAAAACATTCGCGAGTCGAGGAAAAGCAATAAAGCTTACCATTCTTATTTCGATAACAATGGTGCTTGTGCTTATTACGGGTGCGCTTTATTTCAGAAGCTCGGTTTATATTACCGATAACGGGATAGTAAAAGAGATAAAGTCGAACGAGACAGAGATTGAGGTAATTCTTCGCGAGGCGGGGATCGAGCTTTACGAGGGCGATAAAACCTCGTTTGAAAAGGATTCAAACGATAAGATATACATTACTATAATGCGCGCGTTTGACGTAACGGTCATTGCGGACGGAAAAACGCACAGCCTGAGACTTACCGAAGGTACTGTTGAGGACGCTGTTAAGGCAGCGGGAGTTAAGATCGGCGAGAACGATATAGTAAGCGCCGAGCTTGACGAGGAGCTTTTCGCGGGAATCGAAATAAAGGTCTCGCGCGTAAAATTTGTAAACAGAGATGCACAGGTCGAAATTCCGTTCGGAACGGAATATGTCGAAACATCAAACCTTAAGATCGGAACGGAAGAGGTTATTTCAAACGGCAAAAACGGAATAAAAACATATCTGTATAAAGATATGTATATTGACGGAAAGTACACCTCTACCGAAAGGCTTGGGGCGGAAATAACAAAAGAGCCTGTAAACGAGGTCATCGGACGCGGAACAGCTCTCCAGGTCCCTTACGCAAAGCTCAGCGAGCCGGATAAAGTCAAGCTTGTAAACGGACTTCCCGAGGATTATGTAAAGGTCGTTTCGGGAAAGGCTACGGCTTATTCCGCAAGCGCCGGTTCTCTTACCGCAAGTAACCGCTACGCTGTTGTGGGAACGGTCGCGGTAAATCCGAATGTCATTCCCTACGGAAGCGAGCTTTATATTGTAGCACAGGACGGAAGCCGTGTTTACGGCTATGCGATCGCCGCGGATACGGGTCTCGGACTTCTTGACGGCAGAGTTACGGTTGACGTTTTCATGGGCAGCTACGCGGATTCCTGCAAATGGGGCGCGGTCTATGTAGATGTTTATGTGCTTTCTCTCGGTGACAACAGATATATCAGCGCAAGCGAAAGATAATCACCGATTTAATATACAGAAAGAATAGTCTGTGCTTTAGCACAGACTATTCTTTCTGTATACAAGCCCTTAAAAACAACATAATAGAGAATTGCGAATTTCAAAAAGCTTAAAATTTTTTCTTTTGAAAAAATTTTAAGCGGTTCTCA